>DATHJY010000009.1 GCA_035489575.1 Verrucomicrobiia bacterium | reverse complement strand
GCGGCAAGCACGCTTGCCCCAGAAGATTGCCTTGCGACATGCCACAGGCATGTCTCACCTCCACGCCTTTTTGGGTGAAGGTTCGAGGCCCTGTGAACCAATTTAAAAAGCCTACCCTTGGCAGGCTTCTCAAATTGGTGCGCGAGAGAGGACTTGAACCTCCACGCCTTGCGGCACTAGTCCCTCAGACTAGCGTGTCTACCATTCCACCACTCGCGCGTCGTTACCGTGTATAGCCTCACGCCAAGAAATCTTTTTCTTTTACAAAGACTGGATTTTCTTGGGTTCTGCATACAACCTCACTGATCGTTCGGTTGTAATGGTGAGGTAGCTGATTCGCCGGCAAAACAAGTTTGCCCAGCAAATCTAGCTACCTCACCAAGCCGGCGCCTCTTCCGCTACACAAACAGCAAATAAATTTGCTTGGTTTGGTCAGCGGGGTAGCTGCAATACGGTGTTATAGTACGATTTTTGAGGTAAAAACTCAAGAGGGGTGAGTGTGGTATGATAGCCACTAGCAATGCTAAAGCTTTATGAGGTTTCTAATTAGCTTATGAACAAAGTCGCGCACTACCTGCAGGAGCACCTGGTTGGCGAGGTAACCACCAGTGCAGATGCCCGCAGGTACTTTTCTACTGACACGAGTGTTTTGACGCTCACGCCAGCCCTTGTGGTTTATCCTCGTAACGAAAACGACATCAGAAAAACTGCTCGGTTTTCGTGGCAGTTGGCCGAACGCGGTCGGGCTATCCCTATTACAGCGCGCGGCTCGGGTACTGATCAGTCAGGTGCGGCTATTGGTAGTGGGGTGCTTTTGATATTTCCGGCCCACATGAACCGCATCTTAGAACTAGATAGCAAGACGGGCAATATCACGGTAGAGCCGGGGGTCAACTACGGCAAGCTCCAGCAAACCCTGCATACCCATAACCGGTTCTTGCCGCCCTATCCGGCTTCTATGGAATACTGCACCATCGGCGGCGCGGTAGCCAACAACGCATCGGGTGAAAAGTCGCTGAAATATGGCGACACACGTGGGTTTGTAAAAAGCCTCCGCGCAGTGCTGGCAAATGGCGAAGTTATAGAAACCAAGAAACTATCCAAACGCGAACTCAGCAAAAAGCTGGGACTGGCGACCTTCGAGGGTGAAGTCTATCGAGCACTCGACGCCCTGCTAGAAGAAAACAAGGACCTGGTCAAGCAAATGCAGCCAGTCGTTACCAAGAATTCAGCCGGCTACGCGCTAGATATGGTCAAGCGCAAGGATGGCTTTGATCTAACCCCACTGCTGGTGGGCTCGCAGGGTACGCTGGGAATCGTCAGCGAGATCACCCTGACCACAGAACCCCATACCCCTGCTACGACGCTCATTGCTGCCCAGTTCGACGACCTGCAGGTAGCCTGCCAGGTAATTATGGAGCTCCGCAAGCTGCCCGACCTGCCCAGCGCCATGGAGGTGGTAGACGAGCACCTGCTAAAGTTTGTACAGACGCACAATCCTAACCTATTACAAGGGATAATCAATCAGCCCATTCCTAAACTGTTGTTGCTACTAGAATTTGACAACCCCGCCGAGCGCCAGCAGAAACGCCTGACCAAAAAAGCCACCAAGCTACTCAGCAAATACCAGATTTCGTACCGCATAGAAACAGAGCAGCAGGCCAAGGAAGAGCTGTGGCGCATCCGGCATAGCGCTGCCACGGTTACTTCGTATAGCGAGGGTAACAGCAAGGCTATACCCATCATAGAAGATGGCGTGGTGCCCGTAGAGCGCTTTGGTGAATACCTGGAGGCGGTGTATCAGTTGTTCGCTCGACACGGCTTGCAGGCTGCCATATGGGGCCATGCCGGCGATGCCAATGTACACATGCAACCACTCATGAACTTGTCCCAGGTGGGCGACCGTCAAAAATTATTCAAAGTATTGGACGAATACTATAACTTGGTGATCTCGTTGGGTGGCAGCACCACGGGCGAACACGGCGATGGCCGACTGCGTGGCCTGTATTTGCAGAGCTTGTATGGCCCCGAAGTGTATCAGCTATTCCAAAAGGTAAAGAAAATATTTGACCCATACAACACGCTCAATCCTGGCGTAAAAGTAGACGTATCTATGGACCAGGTCCGGGGAATGCTGCGCCAAGACTACAACCTGGAACACCTGTACGACCACATGCCTCGTTCATAAAAAAGATATAGAAAAGGGACCTCTCAAGCAGCGGGAAAGCATCGGATGATGCAAGCGGCAGAGAGAAATCCCTCTTCTATATTGCCTGAGTGGTCCCGTGCCCGGGAGCGGGTGCTCTCGGACGATAACCGATGTAAAGAAAGTGGGCTAACCGCCCGGATGCTCCCGATCAGGCACCCGACCAAGCTTGGACAGTCCCCAGCGCAGTATCCTGGTGGTCGCTACCGGTATGGCAATTCCTACCCCGCAGAGCACGAAGAGCTCCAGGCCGGCGTACCAATTGACACCGAGCGTAATACCGCACGCAAGGAACGCCACCAGAAAGCACACCATAGACAGATGCAGTCCAGCTCTGCCACGGAATCTCAGGTAGGTCGGTCGTGGGTCATTGGGGTCGGGCGACGGCTGTCGCAGAGCGATACCGAGCTCACCGCTTCGGCAGATCGAGTAGACCATCATCCAGAACAGCAGACAGCCCACCATGCAGTCCAGGAGCGCGTTCCCTCGAAAGACCGATGGCCAGTCGCTGATGTTACCGAAGACCCAGCTCTGAATTGCATCATCACTTCTGCCGTCACTGACCGACTGTTCGGCCATCCAGCGGAATGCGTAGAACAACAGTACACCCGCAGGGATGCTGAAGAGACCGGTATTGCGTAGGTCGCTGAGCTGTTCTTGTCTGACATTGGGCCGTGATGTTGACATCATTCTCCCTTCAAAAGATCGGTTCCGAGCTTGCGTTGGAAGTAGTTCCAGGTTAGCCGGCAGACGCCGATGCCAGTCGCAAAAATCCCAACAACGATGGCCCCAATCGCGAAGAACTCCATTCCACTGTACCAGTGGAAAAAAGCACCAACCAGACCAAACAGGCCACCAAGTGCAAAGAGGGCGCACAGAACTCCAGCCCGCCAACCCGTTTGGCGCAGATAGACCAGCCGCCGCGGCGGGTCGTCATCAGACACAGGGGGCCGATCTGCCTCGAGAGCTTTTGCCGCCGAGTAGGTTGCAGTCCAGCAGAACAAGCACATCAGCACCACATTCAGCAGGTTGGATTGTGGCCAGTCGCTGATGTCACCGAAGACCAAGCTGTGCAGCTTCTCGGAGGAGTCCGGTTCTTCCGCTATGCGGTAGAGCCCCTCGTACAGGAGTATGGCGGTCGTAGCGCTCACAATGCCAGACAGCCACAGGGAGGGGCGTTGGGCAGGAACTCGTCTAGAGCGAAACACGGGGATCACTTCCTTTACTCGTGTTGTTGAGGAACAGACAGATCGAATCTATCGGCACATATAATACCATTAAAGCATAAAAAATTCAAAAGTTACTCCAAGAGCTTTGCCCCTGTTCTGCGCTTGTTTTTTATGTCAGAAAGTCATAAAATAGCCAAGTATCAGTATTCCCGGTTGACGAGAGAGCTCGTTGATCGAAGCGCGCGAGTGGCGGAATTGGTAGACGCGCTAGCTTCAGGAGCTAGTGAGCATTTGCTCGTGGAGGTGAGGACAGCCAGTGGCTGTCCGCAAGGGAACCTTCCGATGAAAACTTGTTTTCAATCGCGAAGTTCCGGGGTCGCCGAAGGTGACCAAGTCCTTTTAAATCAATACTTGAACCTTCATAATGGTTCTAATGTGCGCGAGTGGCGGAATTGGTAGACGCGCTAGCTTCAGGAGCTAGTGAGCATTTGCTCGTGGAGGTTCAAGTCCTCTCTCGCGCACCAAAAACAAGAGCCCATCTGCAAAGATGGGTTTTTGTTTTTGGTTACACGCGGGCAGAGGACTTGAACTGGTGAGGCGCGAACAGCCGGTGGCTGTTCATAAGGGAATCTTCACCTGGCAACTGTGTTGCTAGGGCAGAAGTTCCGGGGTTGCGGAAGGTGACCATGCCCTTTCATCCGCGCCAAACAGGGAACAGGGGTGACCAAAATCTATCTTCGGGCACTTTTTTGTGTATTTGAGCGGACTCCCATCTGCTAGAGTTGTGTTCATATCCGGTGTACAGACCATTACTGAACCACCCCGCATCTCCTCTCCCGTCAGGGTCAGCCGGGTGTCCTCCGAGGACCTTGGTCCGAGTAAAAGCGCCCTAGAAGGAGAGAGGGTGTGGGGTGGTTCAGATACTGTCATAGACGTGGTGCCATCTAATATCTAATATCGGTCTCGTGCACCAAACTGGACACCAGGGGGCGCCGATGCTATGCATCGAGCGCCTTTTCTGTAGTTTGGCCTATTGAATCTGCTAAGTTTGAGTCCAAGTCCGATCGATTACTGCCTAGTGAAGCAAATTGACAGCATGCTGTCATGACGGTAAAATGGTAGTATGAATACAAAGGCAACACTCTATCTAGACTCGAAATTGTATAAGACCCTAAAACTGCGTGCGGTAGAAACTGGCCAGTCTATTTCGGGCCTTATGAATGAAGCATTGCAAGCCCAGCTCGCGGAAGATCTGGAGGACATTACTACCATTCGCTCGCGATTAGCCAAAAAAGAGACCCCACTTTCATACGAGGCTGCCCTAAAAGAGCTTCAGCGCAGTGGTGGCATATAATATCCAGATTCTACCGAGCGTTATCCGCAAGGATCTAGTAAAAATTCCTAAAAGCGATACCCAAAAGATTATGAATCGTATAAAGTCCCTTGCTAACAACCCTCGGCCTGTCTGGTCTAAGAAGCTTTCGGGCAGAGAGGAGTATCGTGCTCGCCAGGGCAATTATAGGATCTTATATGTCATTGAGGATGAAATTAAGATAGTTCAGGTTACGAAGGTTGGCCATAGACGGCATATATATGGTTAGCCTCGGCGGATTAATGGCGTCAGTGTATCTCGCGAGTGTTCGCATAAGTTGATCCAACCAACCCAAAAGATGTTCGAAAGAAACTGCTTCAAGGGCACCATAATAAAAAGACCATCTGCAAAGATGGTCTTTTTATTATGTTTCGTTGCGGGCAGAGGGCTTGAACCGGCTGAGGTGAGAACAGCCTGTGGCTCATCGCAAGGCCATGTGACTGATTTGGAACTTGTTTCAAGTCAGCTCACTGGCGGGCCCGCCTAGCGTGCCCAAGTCCTCTCTCGCACCAAGTTTAGAAGTTCAAATCTACAGAGAGGATGGTTCCAGAATTTATTTCGTGGAGCCTTTCTTTTTTGCTTTGGCTTCGGTCAACTTGGATTCAAATCTCTCTCGCTGTAGTGCGGAATGTGACTGTGTCGAGATTGGCAAACTCGGCAAGCAGCAGACAAAATTTCTGCAACGGGAGGCCTTCTCCGCTGTCATAGAGCAAAGCGTTCTGCTGCCCGCGAGTTTCGGTGGTGAGTGCCCGTCTAGCCAAAGGCGAGTACAGATGGCTGTGTGCATACCAGGCCGCTTCTTCACCGTCCGGATCGAACCCGCAGCCGATGGCTGCATGACCGAACGCTTCATGGACGGCCCTGAACATCGTGTTTACGACGGGGTCCATGAGATGTATTTCGCTTTCCTTGGAGACCAAGATCCTTAACCGATGATTGCACAAGTCGTCCATCATCCAGTCAATGTTGGGTACCCTTGAGTCGGCGTCATGGTAGGGGTCGCTGTCGGAACCTTTGACTTCGATCCCCAGCCCTCCTTCCTCAGGTGCGGATGTGAGGAAATAGAATTGCATCGCCGTTTCAGTACTGAAAGCGCTATAAGCCGGGAATGCTGCCGGATCGAAATACGGCGCCACTTCGTAAGCCGCCCCGATCTGACGGCCTAGCACTGGGTCGGCTACTATATTTGAGAAATCAACATCCGGTACCACTAAGCCGTTATCTTGGGCGTACTGCTCGGCACCGCGTCGTAAGAATTCGACTCCTTCACGAGTCTGGATTTGTTCTCCATCGCCTTCTTCTGAATAGCGAGTCATTTGTTAATCCTCACCTTCGAGACAGTTACCATACTTATCTTTTAAGATCATAGTATCAATGTCATGCAAGGTAAAGACAAGCGTGACGAGTTTGTCGTACATAAGGAGTAAACTAGGCTCAATGGTGTTCCATCGAAGCTCTATCTCGCGCAGCTTTTTCGTATCAAAAGAATACTAGGCTCAGTAGGGTTCTTTGGGCAGGTCAAGGAGGCATACTGCTAGGGCAGGCTATGCTTAGCCCTTCGCCCCGCCTTGACTACTGAGAGAACGATAGTACAGCCGGTTACGCAAAAATATGTTCAAGTATCGCAAAAATTGCGATATGCTATCTGTTATGCCTAGAGTTTCTGATGGTCGGGAAGGTGTGCAGGTGCCTGCAGAAGAGATAGCAGGAATACCTTTGGTGCATATAAGTGACGAATCGCCCCGCTCTTATGCCGGCGATGTTCAGGGCGACCTTGCGCAACTTTTGGTGGATCGTCTGGCTAGGGCAGATAGCGCCTCGTCTCTTCCGGACTATAGCGAACCACTGCTTGACCGCCGGGTTGCACGGCTCGTACTCCAGGATACGCTTGGAAAAACACCGGCCTTTGATTTTGTAGTTACCCCATCCCTGGCAAGGCAGGTTGCGGTTGCGCGGCGAGCAAAGGGGTCGGAGCTTTCGCAAGATGAATTGCTCAGATTGGGGCTAGAAGGAAAGGAGGGAGCCGTTGAGTCTGACTTTTTGCCCGATGCCCTGAACGCACTAAATGCATCATATTATGGTGCTGAGCCAGCTTTTGCAAACGTGGAAACGCAGCGCGGGCAGTTTTTTACGAGTAATGTCCCGTTCAACCTTGCCCTGGGTGCCTTGTTCTCCGAACAGCATCGTGGTCACAAAGTGCGTATCAAAGAACTTGGCAGCGGAGGCGATGTAGGACATTGGCACTTTCCTGCATGGGCCGCCCACAATAGCGGCATAGAAAAGCTGGACATTGTGCTGACAGATTTTGTAGAACCGCGGCTCGATTCTGTGCCAGCTGTTGACTATGCTACTTTTTCGAGCGAGCGCTATTCGCTTTTTGATGATTTGCAGAAACTACCAAGCAAAGAAAAGTTCGACGTACTGTTTGCTGCCTATGTTTTTGACAGTGTTTGGTTCCCAGAAGACGTAAACCTTTCGCGTATTGGTGATGAGTGGTACCAAACGCTCTACAGGGTAAGGGTGGCCAACTCACAGGGAGAGCGGCAGGCGCTTCTTGAAGCACTACGCGCGGGTAGGCCACTGCCTGACGCCTCTGTGGAGGATTATGACGGTATTGAGGTAGAAAGAGCTATGCGGCCTTTTGATGTTGCCGAGCATCCTTTTGGCAGGTACATCGCAGAATATGACAGAAAGAGCGTTAACGTTCCTGGCGGGCTTATCAAGACAGTGGTCAGCGCATTTAAAACACAGATTGCTTCCGGAGGAATATTTGTTGTCGGTGATACTGGTGATTTTATGGCCGACCAGCAAACCGCCCTGTATGACAGCGGCAAGTCGGGTGTAGCGGCCAGGTACAAGATGAATAGCTATCGCATCGCAAAAACAATTCTGGAGCAAGAGTTTGGACTGGAAGTCACACTGCTCAGCGTAGAACAGTTGGTGGCCCACTATCTTACCCCCAATTTAAGAAGAACGGCATTTTCTTATGAGAACTATGTGCGTGATATCAACGAACTGGCACAAACTGGATCGAATGGTGTAATGATCGTACGGCAGCCTTAAGCGTTAGACAGGGGCGATTACTGGCGGGCGTATTCTGCCCTGGGCTATGTCAGGGGCACCACCATGAAATGTAACACGCCCTCGGAGAAGCCGGTTCGGCCAAGCGGCGCAGTTGCGCCAAAGACCCCGACATTGTACGACAGCATGAGCTGGTCTGCTGACACATCAAGATGCGGGTGCCAGTTGTGCAGATATTGAAAAGTGGTCCCTTCGTATAGTTCTCCGGCTAAAGGAATCACCACAGAACGGTAGTGTTCCCACGGACCTTGGGGCAATGCCGACCGATATAGTTCGATCCCAGCGCCAAAGGCTCCCACTACCGCTAGCACAAAGCCGGTAGAAGTCCGGCGCATCGCTATGTCGTCGCCAAACGGCCCAACAACGATAGGGGTTTGATTTGTGTCAACCAGTGGTGCTACCTGGCTCAGGTCAGATACCCAGGCACTGTCGTTCCAAGCCTGCCAGGCACTTGGGTTGAGGAGTTGCCCAGACGGCACCCGTCCCATGCCCGACGGTGAGTCGGTGGTTACATAGGTATAGCCGCTTATGGGATCCGGCACCAAGTGGATGGGACTAAACTCCGGAATGAGTCCAAGTGATGTTGTTGATAATATGGCAAAGGTAGAGGCGTCCATCGAGATAATATGCTGATCTTCGCTCGTACCAAAGCCACTGCCCGCCAGCAGCGGGGCAAGCACGTGCAGTCGTCCGTTCTCTACCATGCAGCCAAGCGGCCAGTACCATCTGCCTGGGTAGGTGGTCTGGTTGGGCATGAAAGGGGGCGTATTGCCGGGGGCGCCGGAATAGTGCTGTCCGGCAAACGACAGGTCGGCGTTTTGAATAATCATAGAATTTCTAGTGACGGCAACGTTAGCGTAGGTGTCATCAGAATCAACGGAGCCGATGCCGGTGTCTGCAAAAATGGTTACTATCCGACCATCCGGCAATACACAACTAACACCAGAGTCGCCCGATCTATAGCCGGCGTTTACCAGAGAGGTACGGGCATATTCCCGCCAGCGGGCTGCCTCTACAAGCCCGGGCTGGTTGATCCAGGTAGTGTCGTCACTCACCACTTCGCTGACCAGCGGGGTGGGGTCTACAAGTGTGGGGTCCGTACCGGTGAGTGTGCCCGTAGCGGTGCTAAAAACTGTTGCCAGGGCCGCAGTGACTGCCGGTGGCGTTTGTGTATCCGAGCCTGACCACCACAGCTTTGTACGGTCGCCTAGCATATCCTTTATTTCGTATTTGCGGTGGAGGAAGGCTGGATTCCAGGTTGGCATAGCTGCGGCAAAGGTGGCGCTCGTGCCGCCGTAGGCATCTTCGATAGCATCAGTCTCGGCTCCGCCCGATACAAGCAAGATCATGTTTGCCGTGCCGTTCAGCCACCATCCCCGGCCGGCTGAGTCGGTAAAATTGATAACTCCAGGTTTTGAAAAAACAGGATTAGCTACCACTGTGCCATCTATACCATTCCTGACCTCTACTGCAAAGATCGAGCCCTGGAATGGTTCGATACCGTTTGCCACAGAACCTACTTCTAGCGGTGCGGTGCTATTCAGGAGAGAGGTGACACCTGCGGTGACTATCGGACTACCCAGTTGTGCCCAGGGGCCTGCTAGCGTGGGCGCCGTATAAAAGGTGATTGTTCGACCAGCTGCGCCGTTATCGACGTCCAGTGTTACCCGTATGGCTAACGTAGCGCCGTCCGATACAACGGGGCTGGCGGTCGAAGCTGCAGTGAGCTGTGTGGTGCCATCGCTCGTCCACACCAGCTCCAAGAAACCACTGCTGAGTAAGCGCAGGCGGTAGGAGCGTTGGTTGCCCAAAGACACGTATTTACTGACAATCGATCGGGGGGTCGATGGCGTCCAGTCGGTGGGGGCTATTTGTGCACGGATATCGATGTCGCCGGGGATGTCGAGCGATGTATGGTCATCGGTATAGGCATAAACACCGTTGGTGCCGGGTAGGCTCAGGGCAACTGGAGTGCTGTTGGCTGCAGCCAGTCGGCCGTAGCGCTCGGCAATGTCGATAATAGGTGACTGCAGCGACAGTGAGGCGACTTTTTGGTAGTTGCGTATACCCCAATTGAGCGCCGCTACTGCGCCACCGTTGTGGGCGACGACCAGAACACGGTCACTGTTTCTTCCCCAGGTTGTATTGAGCCACCCGAGCGCCTCATCGATATTGTCCAGGTCTGTCTGATTACCCCAATTTGGAGTATCAACCGAAACCGTCCAGTACCCGGCGTCCACGAGCTTGCGAGCTTGGGCAGAAGGGTCGGTGCCGTACCAGTTTTCCGGAGAACGTCCCAGCAGTAGTGCCACGGGACCGGTTGTTGCTCGTGGACGGAACAGTCCCACCTTGACGCCATTAATTGTATGAAGCGCCGCCCTATAGCTCATTGCATCATGGCCACGAGCGTGGCTGAGTAGTTAGCACCAGAAAAGTTACCGGCCAAAAGCGTGAAGGCAGACGAGGCACTCTCTGTCCGGGCATAGACCTGGTAGGTCACCGTTGCGCTGACTGCTGGATTATGAAAAGCATTTGGCACGCGCAGCTCTGTCACAAAAGTGGCTTGCCCATTGATAGCGCTTGTATATCCAAATGCCGGTGGCACTGCAATCGCCGTTCCGCCGGAAAGCATAATATCGAGCCTACTAAAATTGTTAGCAAGGGCCATGATCCCGGTGGCGGTCAGGCGTACCACGTAGGGTCTGTCTGGCACAATTACGGTTATGGACAAACCGGGCACAGCTACCGGTGTAGTCGAGGTGGTAGCAAACACGACATCTGTTTTTTGGGCAATGGCTAGCTCTGCTCCGGTACCATGCAAAGAAGCTTGGGCGGCGTGCGATGCCACGGCATCAGAAATAGCGCCTGTTGCTTCGATAGCTGCCCGCTTAAGAGTTCCGTCGGTATTGTGGGACTGTGTCAAAAAATCGTTGAGGACATCGCCCCATGCATTGTTGTCACCACCCGGGTTTGGTAGCCTGGCCACTTCGGTATTTAATCCCTGTTTACTTTGATTTTGTCACGTCTGTCCCTTGCACCCCATGACAGTCATGCTTACTATTTTATAATGCAAAGGTTTGGGAATCCAGCCCCACCTACGATATCTGCAATCTGGTTGCTTCTGTAGCCCACGCTTCCAGAGTAGCTGAGGTATAATGGTGGCATATGAAAAAACCAGCGCAAAAGCCATCGAAACGCCACGCAATCATCGCCAAAAATGCTCATCATGTTCACCGTATTAAAAAGCATGTGAGGCTGCCGGCTCTCGTGCTAGCTTTTCGGGCGTTGGCTATCTTTGTGCTGCTAGTTGTCCTTATTCGCCCCCAGGTGTCAGCCCAGACAGCCGTCAAGCTCCGGTTTGTCGGGTGTGTCGCCATAAGCGATCGTCGGCTTCAGGCCAAGCCTGGCCAGACCATCACCTTTCGGGTAATCAGTGATGTCGACGATACTTTTGTGCTGAAGAAGTTCAATATCAGTAAAGACCTCAAGGCTCATAAGGCGCAGTTTGTTACCGTCAAAGCCGCGGCAGATCCCGGGTGGTACGAATACAAGCTGGCGCACTGTAACTTTGCGGGCTACCTGCCAATCCTGACAGATAAAAACGAATTGCCACCAATGTCCAAGGGTGACCATGTGCACGGGCTGGGCAAGCCCGAAAGTAATATGGAGGGTATGGACATGTCCCCAGACGACACTCCACCTACCGCCGAGGAACAACACGACGCTTCCCACGAGTAAGGGCTGCTTGGATTTTTGGCTTACATCTGGTATGATTTCATGGTTATTTTCGGGCGCTTAGCTCAGTTGGCTAGAGCATCTGTTTTACACACAGAGGGTCGGGGGTTCGAGTCCCTCAGCGCCCACCATAGAAAAAACCCTGTTGAAAGACAGGGTTTTTTCTATGTGACGGTAGCGGCGAGGGCTCGAACGGAATGCTATGAGCGCACTGCCCAGACCCTTGTTTCAAATATGCCTAGTGGCGTATTTGAAATTGTCGCGGCCACGAGCAATTTTCTTTGGCCAGCAGGCGAATCCTTCATTATTTACAATCTATTGAACCCCCAATTGTATGCTAACATAAGCACATATTTGGGGGTTTTATTTTGAAAGTTATAGAAAAAGTTGCTGCACGAAAGTTACGTGAACGTGGACTTTCGATAAAGGAAATTAGTAGAGAGCTAGGTGTTGCAAAAAGTAGTGTTAGCCTTTGGGTTCGAGATATAGAGCTAACTAATGATCAAAAAGAAGTCTTAAGTCAAAATAGCCATATAAGAGAGGCTGTTGAAAAGAGAAGAAAAGCGCGGCTCGCTAACGAGCATAGGAAGCGCGAGTTGGTAATTTCAATAGCTCAACAGGATATACCTAAAATAGCCCACAAGGATTTGTGGCTAATGGGTACTATGCTGTACTGGGCAGAGGGTGGCAAAACCCAGCGTATGGTTCGATTTTCGAACGGGGATCCGGAAATGATAAAAATTATGATGGCCTTCTTTAGGCGTGTGTGTAATGTGCCGGAAGAAAAGTTTCGTGGATATATACACATTCATCCCCATCTTGAGCACACGAGTGCAGAGACATATTGGTCTAGCATTACAGGAATTCCGCTTAGTCAATTTTTTAAAACTTATCGAAAGCCAAATAAAAGCAGCCAAAATAAAAAAGACTCCCTTCCAAACGGTGTATTGGATATATATGTCTTAGACACAAGTCTTTTTTTGAAAATCACAGGATGGGCAAGGGGGGTGTTTGCTTCGTACTGAAGATTGTAAAAAATTTTACACCATATTTTTTCTATAAGAGCTATACTACTTGTTAATTAACAGGAAGGAGCGAACATGCCAGTTAATGACCATATGAAAACTGCCGCAACAGAGCTGATGAAAGCGGTTGATCTGCTCAAACAAGAGGTAGGCGAGCTACGCTCCCAAGACACCAACTTGCGCCAGGTGGTCAACAGGACTACCGTAGAGCTCAGTAACGAAGTCCGCCAGCGCCAGCAAGAAATATCTCGCCTGGGTGATCATGGCGATCCTCATTCTCTACGGGAGATTATTGGCCAGCTCGAAGCGCAGATAGTCATGAGAAAGAGACAGCTAGACGACGATGTCAAACGTATCACAGATATGATCCGCGACCGGCAGTCGCAAATAGACGTCTTGCAGGCGCAGTCCCGCGATATCTTACCCTGAGCGGCTTCTTTTCTATGGCAAAAGCAGGGACTTCCATTACGCCATGTTGCTCAGCAAAGCCCCAGTAGGGGTGGCTCTTGAATAAAAGCCCGTTTTCTCGTAAAATACCGAAGTTATGTCTGCTTAACTTAAGCAGAGTGTGGCTCTTTAGCTCGGGTTGGCAATAGCAGAGGCTTGAAGAGCCAAGGGCTTTAGCCCGCCAATAACAAGTTGTCCCCAGGGACAAAAAGCTCTTCGGGGCAGTACTTTGTAGCAGTAATAGTGTGGCTCTTTAGCTCAGTTGGTAGAGCAGAGGCTTGAAGAGCCTTGTGTCCCCAGTTCGAGTCTGGGAGGAGCCACCAAGAAAAGTGCCCCAGTGAAAGCTGGGGTATTTTTCTTGGTGGATGTTCTCGGGCTTGAACTGGGATAGCCCGAAGAGCCCAGTTCGCTCGCAAGCCTCGCGCACAGGAGCTTGCTCATATAATCCCACCCAGAGCAACATTGCTTGCTCTACAATCATAGGTATGGGAGGCCACAGAAGTTTGCTTTAGGAGCTGACAATTTCAGCTGCCTATACTCGGAGTTTGTGGCCCTATCCCAGAGTAGCACGGCAACAAATAGCTAGGTTTTGGAAGCAGGTATTCCAGCTGTTTGCCAACAATAACTCATGAGTCTGTTGGGGCTTTCTGGCGGTAGGGATAGCTCCCGTTTCTTTCTTCTCTTTCTTTCTCTTCTTTCTTGGACGACCTACAACTTTCAAGGAGGTACTTTATGTATTTAGGCTTCGATATTAGCAAAGCGCACGCAGACTATGCGCTCATTACACGTGCCGGGAAAAAGGTGTTGTTTGGGCGCCGCCCAAACAACACCTTGGCCATTGCTAAAGTTTTAGACTTGGTACGAGCAGACCATCCGCACGTTCAAGTTATTGTGGAGTCTACCGGCATCTACCAACAATATGTGCTAGCCGCCTGCCAACAGCGAAGCGTACCCTGCAGGCTCCTCAATCCCATTCAGACCAAGCAATTCACCCGGGCTACCATTCGCAAAGCAAAAACCGATACCAAGGACGCCTACCACATTGCCTTGCTCGGCCTGCAAGGTGCTGGCTACCTCACCCACCCAGCTGACGAAGCCCTCGCCAAAGCTCGGGTTTACTTGCGGCTTGCTAGTCGCCTACGGGATACCGCCACCAAGCTCGAGCTTATGCGGCAGTACATGGAAGAGAGCCTTGCGACTCTCGACACCAAGCAGCTCAACGAATCCAGGCAACACCTCATTGGCACCCTGACCCACTACCGTGCTCAAGCAGCAAAGCTGCTTGAGCACATCCCATCCGTCCAGCTCATTCAGAGTATCCCAGGCATTGGCGCCATTCTGTCCATGGGCATTGTTGCTGAAATTGGAGATCTTAACCGTTTTGATTCAGCCAAGCAGCTCGTGGCTTACGCCGGGCTAGATCCCAAAATTATGCAGAGTGGCCCAAGCCAACGGACGGGCAAGCTCACCAAACGAGGTTCGCCATTTCTCCGCCGTGATCTCTATATGGCCAGTACCGTAGCTCAACGGTTTGATCCAGAGCTGAAAGCAGCCTTCCAGCACCAGCGAGACAGAGGCAAAAGCTATACCGTTGCCACGGTTAGCACCGCCCGGAAACTCACCCACCGTATCTACGCAGTCTTAAAAAGACAGACTCCCTATGTTGCTACGCAACAACGGGAGTAGCCCAAGACTGCCCAGCTATGGCTTGACTTTTGATACTAGGACTCATATCTGCGCCCTCAGCCTCACCAACAACGATAGCGTTTAGGGTGTCTCGGTAAATATGCGCCCAGTTGTGGGCGGATAGGCTTTCGGTTTCGTTAAAACGGCTTTTAGTGTACTCGAAGGCAGCCTTATATTTAGGGTCGTTTTCTAGGTAGGCCTGGAGTCTGTTTTGCAGTTGAGTTGGATCGGCAGTTATAAGTTGCATGGATTAATAATAGCCCGGGTCAATAAGATTGCAAGCGATGGGTGCAGAACCCGGGTTGACACTACCATACAATATCAATATAATATATCCATATACGAAAGGGTCACTATGGCTACAAAAACACTCAACATTGCACTCGATGAAAAACTGCTGAAAGACATAGATATGGCAGTTAAGAAGGATATGGGAAGTCGCAGCGAATATTTCCGCCGGCTTGCTCTCGCTGACCTAGAAAGGCGTAAACAATGGAAAGAGTTGTTTGATGCTGGCAACAAAATGGGCCAAGAAATGGGCATAACGAGCGAAGAACAGGTTTACCAAGTACTAGACGACTACAAACGTGAAAAAAAAGCCTAGAGTCGTTGTTGATACTAACGTCCTGATATCGGCTCTGGTATTTGGTGGTAAGCCACGCCTGGTCATTGACCTGTTGTCTGAGGGTGCGTTTGATGCCGTTGTTTCGGTAGAGATACTTACTGAGCTGAAGCGTAAGATACTGTCCAAGTTCCCGGCTTTTGCAAAAGAGCTAAAACAGCTAGAAAAGCTGCTAGAGCGAGACGCGCGAACGGTTAAGCTGGGGAGTATTCAGGTTACCATCTGTCGCGATCCCGACGACAATATATTTCTAGAAACGGCAGTTTTAGGCAATTGTCAGTATATTGTCAGCGGCGATAAAGACTTGCTCGTGCTGGAGTCTTACAAAGGCATCAAGGTACTCAAGCCAGCGGAATTCTTGGAACTCATTTCGAAGCAGCCCTAGTTTCCATCATGGCTTCAATGTCGAGTTCGCCTAAACGCTCCACCAACGTCACATCCATCACGTATATAACTAAAGTTATGCTTTTTTGAACAGATTGTGTGTAAAATTTTTCGCTTTCACTGAATCAAAATGTCCGCATACTGTGCGATAGGCTTCATTGTTAAGGACTGGTTATAACCCAAAAAAGCTGGTAAGTTGGTTCAGAAATGACACACTGACTTGGTTTTTAGTTTTCCTCAGGTCAAAACTAGAACAAGGCTTATTTGGCGTGTCTTTGCTATGAAGCTAAAACACCACAATTAAATAAAACGGAGCATCATAATTACTATGAAACGTGCATTAATAAGACCCCGAAGTCTGGCAGCTGCTTTGTCCCTGAGCGTCATATTGTTGAGTACTGCTGGCAGCGCCTATGCCGCAGCGACGACCTCGGACGGTAGCAAGCAAACGCCACCGCCCAGTAACGTAACTTCCGGACCACAGGACAAGCCACCCATTGAAGCAGGCAGCCAAGATGCGCAGCCAACTGAACCGCTTGGTCCTACAGAGTTAGTCAAGACAGATGTTGCGGGTCGACTGCAGACCCCATCTGCACTTGCTGCGCCACTCGCTGGCGCTGTTGCCAATGTTGATTTCGCGACTCCTCTTCAGTACTGTTCGAGGAATCTGCTAAACACGCCAGTTAGAAACACGACAGCGGTATCAAAGTCTATCCGTGTGAGGGTGCTAAATCAAAGCACCTGGCGCGAAGTCTATACCACTGTTGCGGCAAATAGCACGTCATATCCAGCCTTCTACGGCATTCATGGCGCATATAATGCCTACCTCTACGTCTGGAATGGTTCTGCCTACGTGTACGACGAGACTCGAACCGGTACGCACACTTGCAGTGTTGCAGTAACACGGACATCCAACGCGGGTGGATGGGTGCAGTTGAAGATTCAGAACACGGGTACTGCCTATGCATCGCAGAAGTCCAGTGAGCTTGCACCATTCCCAGCTGCCGGTACTTACACCGGAACGCACTACGACTATCCAGCGGCTGGCGGCGCAGCCATTTACCGCTGGTTCTGGGTGGGCACAAGCCCCTACGGCATAGTCTCTAGCACCCTGGGTAGTTTCAATACGCCATACCTATTTAGTGGTGACTTGTAGACTTTACCTAGTCTTTTAGGGCAAACAATCCGCGCCTAGCTAGCGCGGATTGTTTTTTCTCGGACCGGAGCAATAAGCGAAACGATGGGCTGGAGTTTATTTCTTCTTTAGAAAGTGTCGAGCCGAGAGGCCAAGGATGATCGCAATTAGCAAGGCTACGAAGCCCACGCCACTGTACAAGAGTGTGTTTTGGACGCTTACAGAGCGATTGCTGCTGCCTGGAACGATGAGAGTTGTCTCTTTGGGCTCTGTGCGGACAGTGCCGTCAGGGTTGCAGTTTCGCTGATAATCCTGAGCCGTGCCAATGGCGTTCGTTTCGCAGGCTTCTTCGAGCGAAATGCCTTGTTCGTTCATGCTTAAGATTATAGCAAACAGCCAGCTGGGCAATACGCACTATGCCTCTGATAGTTGACGCAGATCGTCTACCCGGTCCGGGTGGTTGCGGTTAAAGAGTATGAGTTCGTTAATGTGGTCGCTCGGCAGGGTTGCGAGCGCTCGGCGCTCGGCGGGCTCCAACGCTATAAGTCCGTTGGTTTCTTCTGGTGTTAGATAGATTGCCTGTGCTCTTTCCTTGGCCCATTGCTCTTCGTCTTCGGCAACTGCGGCCCATATCTCGCGTAGCCTTACTCTGAAGGCGCGACACCCGACGTCATCTGGCTTGAATAGTCTCTTTTTTGTCACCACGGGGCCTTTGCACTCGCGAATGGGTGTATCGTCCTGGGTTAGGAATACGTCAGATTCTCCGCCCTGATCGTCCACATACACCCGCCCCATAAAAGCGTCGGGGTCGCCCTTGGGTACTGTTATGGTAAAGAAGGACGCCTTGAAAATGGTATCCAGAGCCACCCTGGCTACGCCTCGGCAATCACCACGACGCGGACAGTCTGGGCACAGCTCGACCGGTTCGATATCTAGCTTCTCGATACGCATAAGATGCTAATTATATAATTAATACAAATATCAGGCCGTTATTGCAGCAACGCAGCTTTTTTACTGGCCGGATCTTTTTCACTTTCTGAGGGTGGCTTTCAGGCGCTGGTCGTCTATGAATAAATCCAGAGCGTCATTTATAGTTGGAATGACGATATCTGAAACCAGAAGAGTTTGCATATGTACGCCTTCGCCCTGCAGGGTTACGATACCAAGCTTGACTACCTTCATGAGTTCTAGGTCGATCAGGCCATTTCCTACAGATGCGCAGGTGTCCGGGTCCAGCTGCAGGGCTAGGTCACGCTTTTCCCCGGCGCTCTTGGCGAGTTTCCAGTCTATACCCAGATCTGCCGCCAGCTGATCGGCATCATTTCTTGTATTGCCGGTAAAGAATAGGACCTTAAATCCTCTTGCCTTCAAAGTCGTAAGTCGTTCCTTTGCTCCATTTGGTATCACGCCACCTACCGATAGGGTGCCATTTAGGTCAAGAATAATCGTCTGTATGTCTAGCCGTCCTTGGCCGGGTATGTCATAAGTCATAAGGTCAATTCTAGCAGACTGGTCATAGACCTTTCGCTCCGAGACCTGACGGTTTTTGGTGTCGCTTATTATGGCTTTGAGTCGTAGTAGGTACGTAAAAGGTCAAATGACTGTGCCCCAGGTTGTTTTTTGACTACTTTCCAAAGTGCATGGGTTACAAAACGGCCACCTGGCACATGGTCTTCGTCTTCTAGGAGTTCGCGCAAACCTTCTGGGGATTCGTCTCTGGTGCTCATTGCCATCACGGCTCCAGCTGCTTTTATCCTGGCATCGCCCTTGGCCTGGAGATAAGCCGCCCACTCTTCTGCGGCTGCCTGTCTTTGTTCGGCTGCTTCGACGGGAAGGAACGAAACATCAAAGCGCTCCTGGTTTTCGGGTAGATCCATAGCCGCCCGAATATGCGCCACTTGCTCTTCGTTTACTCTTGCATACTCGATGTTTGGAAGTTGGTCGGGGGCAAAAGCCGCTACGTGTGTTGTCATTGCACTAAAATAACCAAAAGTGTGCTACCTGTCAAAGTTTGTAAATAATATAGGTAGGCTTACTCGCCAGCGTTGCGGCAAACCAGTGCTATTATTATGAAATGCCTCCACAAAATACACCTAAAGAGCTGCGTGCAAAAGAAGAGTCCATAATCTCCGGTCTCTTACCCACTGTTTCAGGGGGCGATATTGTATTGAATGATGAGGGCTGGGATAACAGGGCCTACATTGTTAATAATGGCGAATACGTTTTTAAGTTTCCTCGCTCCGATGAAATACGCGGCAGACAATCCAAGGAGATCGCGGCTATTAGGACATTGGAGAACATAAAGTCCGACCTCGCCTTTCCTAAGATTACATGGGAAGGCAAAGATCATTCGTATTTTGCCTACACTGGCGTCAAGGGGCGGAACTTGGGCGTCGCTATCGAATCGCTGGACCCTCAGACTTTAGGCAGGCTTGGTACCCAGATTGGTACTTTCCTAAAACAGTTACACGCAAAAAAGCTTGACGAGGCAGTGAGCGTGTCTGTTGATGACGAGATAAAGTTCTATCAGAAAAAATACCGATTCTCGCTAGAGATTATTGTAAGAAGGTTTAGCGTTTCGGAGCAAGAAAAGATCAAGCATTTTGCCATGGTAGAGCTGCCAAACACCATGAAGAAACTTGGCTCCGAAAGCCGTCTTTGTCATGGTGATCTCGGTACATACAACATGATTATCGACGCTGACAGTAATTTAGGAGTTATTGACTTCGGAGACACAAATTACTATGACCAATCTAAGGATTTCATCGGTCTGGACAACCCCATGCTTATGGATGCTGCGCTCAGTGCCTACGGCGACACTACGCTGCTTCGTGACAAGATAGCTATACGTCGCAAAGCTAACAGAGCATTTGACCTGCCGTACTACATATCTAAAAATGATCCAGTAGGCTTAGAGCAAGGTTTAAAAATAGTGCGGCAAGAACTTCTTTAGGAACAGCTTCCCGAATCACAGCCGAGGGCTCATCTGGCCGGACGTCTATGCTCCATACGGTGTCTACGTGGGTAAAGCTATAGTCAGGATCGCCTGATCCAGGCTGGCAAGCCAGGGCGCCCTGGTACTATTCTTGAGTCCCGTCTAGATCCGGGTATTTGATATATACCTTTCCGGCCTCAATTTGAGCAGCATTGTCACGAAATATTTTATCTGCCCGCCATCTTGCTGCGTTCGCAGACTGCCAGTCATTTGCCTGTCTGTCAGCAGAGCGCTGCTGCCGATATAGAATGTTTGCAGTACTATTTTGCACGTCTTTATTTTGGTTATTAAGCAGCTGCGAAGTAGTGGGTAGGGCATCTTCTGACAATGTGCTCAGGTAGCGCAGGTCCAGTTTGCCTGTGTCGTTAAAGCGGTTAATATTTTGCCTGGCGATAAAAGCATCAGGATTAACAATATTTATCAGCGCAAAAAAGCACAATATGCTTATGAATAGCTGGAACGCAAAATGGTTGTTGCTGTTACTGCGTATGATATGAAAAACTAGCAGGCCGAAAGCAGCTGCCAGCCACACGACGAAGAGATGGCTCAACAAACGAAGTGTAGTAAACCCATAGGTTTCCTCGTACAGACCAAGTCGCATATGAGCAGACAGCATAATCACCGTTACCTCTGCCGCAAGCACGCTGCTAAGCCACTTAAATGTGAGGTTCTGCGACTTAGTCCGCAGCGCAGTGGCCCTTTTGATGGTTAGGATAAGGGCAAACGAAATCGCCGCTACTGCAATCAGCTCAAAGAACCCCTTGCGTGCGTACTCCGCGTATGTGTAACCGGTAGAGGCTATATGGTCCGAACCGCCAAAAAGATATGCCAACTGCACCACCACAAACACCAAGAACAACGTGCTAACAGACCCCAGAATAATTGACGATTCCATAGCGCCCAGACCGGGGCTTTTCTTGGCGGGCGTGGGAATCTGTGGTTTGTCAGTCGGCATGAATATCAGCGCATAAGCGCCAGCAAACAAACTTGTTACAAAGCCAATCAGCCCCCACCGGAAAATTGTTTCGGCAGAAACGCTAGGGTTAAACAGCGAGCCAATGTATTGCTTAAACACTAGGTCGGCCGAGGACAAAAGAATCATAAACAAGGCTAAAATCGGCACACTTAAAAGAAGTCCTCTGATAATAGGCGCAGCTGCAGATTTTGGCTTAGAGGCGGTGCGGCTGGCGGCCAGCCCGAGCAAAAATCGCCAAGCTTCGCTCATGAAATTCCTGGGCAGGCTAAACATCAGGCCCAGGTAGCGGGAAATAGTATACTGCCGTAACCCTTGGTCGGGTAAGTACGCCAAGCGCGCCACCACGAGCAACAGATACATCACGATAAAAATGTTTATAACCGTCAGGAGGGCATTTGCTCGCACAAAAACCATCAGCGAAAAGAATGCCACAACTGGCGTCAGCCAGGCTATGGCCAAGTCGAGCGGTTTCTTGAATCGCTCGGCAAAGTAAAAGGTAAGGCCAAGGATTAAAGAAGCGTATAGAGCGACAGAGATACCCGGCACCCTGCCATAAAATAGCCAGTCAAACACTAATCCCAATAGGAACGATACGGCTGCGATGAGCGGGGCTCTACGCTTCATGATTTTTGTACTCTAGAATGTCTCCGGGCTGACACCCCAGGGCCTTGCAGATTGCCTCTAGGGTAGATAGCCGGACGGCTTTTGCTTTGCCGTTTTTCAGGATAGAAAGATTGGCCATGGTTATGCCAACTTTCTCTGATAGCTCGGTAACGCTCATTTTGCGCCTGGCCAGCATGACGTCTATGTTGATTACTATTGCCATGATTCTAGACCGTTAAATCGTTTTCTGACTTTATATCAATAGCATTCTGGAACAGTCGTTGGGCAACTCCTGCAAAGATCGCAACTACAAATGGGATACCAACAAAGATCGCTCCGAATATCAGTATCATTCCTGGCGCATCCTCGTTTTGGGCAGCGTGAAAGGCCAGTGGCATCCAGCTTGCAAACAGGGCACTGATCAACAGACCGCAGTATTTTACGTTTTTCATCGCTTTTACTGATGCCTTAGTAAAAGCCTTGTTTTTATCTATGAGGTTTAGGAGTTTCCATATCTGGCGGACGGCTACACAAAATGTACTAGCGCTGGCGGTGATGACGAAGATGATCGGATACTGCCAGCGTGCAAGCTCTGGGGATTGTTCTGGCCAGTGGCTGAATACATCTGTCACTGCCCAGGCAGATAAAAGCACTACTACAAGCGCCGCACCTAAGATAGCAGCGCGCAAGAACAACGTTGATCCATTTTTCATGGGTAGACCTTTCTTGTGTTTCATTGCATCAAGTATAGCACATGATTTATCGTTTTACAATAAAAATGTATCGTTATTTAGATGTGCTTTCCTTCATAGCTAGGAAGGATCTTTTGATAAGGTCTTCCAGGATACCCTGGTCTATATCCTCTAGCTTGTTGATATATAAACAGCCCTTGCTTGTTTTGTGCTTTCCCAGGCCTTGCAGCAAGTCTGCGTAGTCGTCGAACCCGTGCATGATGTATAGCGTCAAATTTTGTTTTCTGGGCGAAAAGCCGGTCAGCGGCCAGTCGCCTTCTTGTTTGCTTCTTTCGGACTTGTAGTGGTATTGGCCAAAGCCGATGATGCTCGTTCCCCACATTTTGGGTTCTTCCCCGGTTACCTTCGAAAATATCTGAAGCAGCTTAAAGCTGTCGTCCCGTTTCTTTTGGCCATCAACCGAGTTGATGAACTGTTTCACGTCGCCGTCGTTAACTTTCGTTTTTGGTTCACTCATACACTCATTGTATCAGCACATCCTAGGCCGGGTGGGACTATAGCTCTAGCTCGATACAGCTTGCTTTGTCTACCTGAAGATCCCACGCCTCTTGGTACGAAAGATCGTGCACGACGCCGTAGATAGCCTGCACAATGAACATGGAGGTAACAATCAGGACAGCGTCGAAGTCTTTGGACTTCAGACTGTCCAGAAAACTTCGGATTCTTACTCTTACGTCCTCTAGTGACTCGCCGTCATTGAGGCGCACAGACCATTTATTTTCTGCGCTGTCTAGAGCGGCAAGATACTTGCGATAGTCTAGACCCTCATACCCTGTCCGATTATCGTTCAGCCTGGCGTCTGTTGCGACGGGAGCGTCATGATATTTGTTTAGTATCTCCGCCGTTTGTTTGGTTCGCTTAAGTTCAGACACAAAAATCTGGTCTATGTCTATGTGCTTCAGGCGCTCTGAAAGGCCCTCTACCTGTCCGATACCGTCTTTGGTAAGGTGTACGTCAACCGAAGGGTCTGCATTGCACAACCCCAGGTCGTTGTAATTTGTCTGGCCATGTCGTGCAACGTATAACTTCATCTGGTCATAGTAACAAAAAAGAGACTACCACTGTAATCTCTTTATGGCCCAGGTCTGTGGGTTATGCGGCTGCGCCACGGGGGTGCACAAATAGTCTGCCCAGGACGGCCACTATGAGCGCAATCATTATCAGGGCAATCACAGCGGTCCAGTCAAACACGCTCTGTGTAACAACGCCCGTATTCGAAACAACCGTAGCGTCCTGACCAAAGATGCCAGAAAAGGGCGTGACAAAAGGGGTGCTCCAGTCATATACCATGTTCACAAACCCACTGGCCGGGTTGGCACCAAGCAGGCGCAAGACAATCCGTAGTCCAATGAGGGCTTCTATTATGCCACCTATTGCGTAGAGTATTGTTCCGACCATCTATGCTCCTTTCTTTAGGTAGGAGTATGGCATCGTATCGCTGTGGGTGCAGTAAGGAAATTAGCTTATGGATGCAATAAATAGGTTTATTTTTTGCCATGTATAATAAAACTATCCTGATGGAATACACCAAAAAAACACTTAAAAACCACGGCTTATTTTTGGGTTTATGTGTTTTGTTTCTTGGTATTGGAATTGTACTGTCCACTACATGGCTGAGATATCAACTTAACCCAGACTCCACGGCTTATTTTAGTATTGCTGAAAAATATGCACACTTTAACTTGCGCAGTGCTATTAACGGCTACTGGAGCCCCTTGTTATCTTGGCTGCTTGTGCCGTGGGTTTGGCTCGATGTCAACCTGTTGGTCGCCTCTAAAATAACCGCTACGCTTTGTTGCCTGGTCATACTTGTTGGCGCTTATCGCTTTCTTTTGTATCGGAAAGTGGCCAAGTCAATTGCTCTTTTGACCAGCTTGCTGCTCTCGTTGTTTCTTGTTGACATGCTGTCTATTCAGGCAAGCTCCAGAGACTTGCTCATGGCGGCAGTTGCCACTACATTTGTTTTGCATGTGATTAGATTTGACGACTCCCCGAGCCGCAAAAAAGCAATTTGGTTGGGTCTGCTTGGCGCCTTGATGTTTTACGCAAAGGCTCTTGGCTTCTATTTGTTCCTTGGGGTTATTCTTGGCCTGGCTTTCTGGCAGTGGCGTAAGTCACGCAAAAACACGCAACTTATTTTTCATCGTTTTGCTCCAGCGCTGATTACTTTCTTTGCGTTAACCCTTCCTTTTATAGGGTTGATCTCTCTGAAGTATGGGCAGCCAACTTTATCTACCGTTGGGGGCTTTGCGTATTCGATTTATAGCCCCGCCTCAAAGGGCGGTGCTTTTCCTATTGGGGCGCCACTTATGCCTACCAACTCTACGGCAATGTGGTACTGGGAAGACCCTACTGATGTTATTGAACTTATTCCTGAGCACGACTGGGAGCTTCACCACAACAAGGCTTACTACCTCAAGAAAATTGTATGGGCAAATGCAAGCCTGACAGTTAAGATTGTCGACATCTATGGGCCCATAGTGGCTTTTGGTTTCCTTGTAGCTATCTTGGGCATGCTAAAAAAAGGCCCCTACCGCAAGGACTATGTTGTGTTTGCGGGCATCGCATTAGTATGGGTTGCGGGACATATGTTGATCATGACCGATTCTCGGTATCTCATTACTGCAGGAGTACTGCCCATTATTCCTATAGGTTTGTGGGTAGAGCAGCTGCGCAGGGCGCGGGTGATCTTGTCTAGGCAGATTGTTGTGGGTGCAATCATTATTGCCATCGTGGGTGTCATGACCCTCGTGCCTAGCCTCACAAGACTCAGGTACGATGAGCGGCCTTACTACAAGGTTGCCCAAGCAGTCTCTGGCCAGATGCCCGAGGATTCAAAGGTCATTTCCGAACAATTCAACGCTTATTATGTGTGCTATTACTTGCGATTAAAATGCTTAGGCGTGATTGCGCTCCAAGAAAACCCCGCAGACTATTATCGAATCCTAAAGAATGCTGGGGTCGAGTATTACCTGTACGGCCACTCGCAAGATGACAACGCAAAGCTGAATGAGTTTACTGAAACATACTTTGTGAAAATGTCAGATCAGGAAGTAGATGGAAAGCCAGTGACTCTTTACAAGATCAAGTAGCGGTATGAATGTTCTGGTAGCAACGAGTACGCAGAGTTGTTATATAAAAATGACGAAGGCCTCGTCCCGTACACGGGGTGAACGGAACGAGGCCATGCTCGTCTATCCCATCAGGAGTTTGTAATCCTGCTTGATCTCTTTGACCGGTGGCAGTCGCTGCGATGTGTCAACATCGGCCTCGTAGAACTGGACGGTCACGGTGGTGAAGACGTGACCGTCCGGTGGGCCGTAGTGGACAATGTTGTAGGCGTTTGCCCCTTCGGGGGTAATTGCCACTACTTGCGACAGGTTGTATCGGAGGAAGAAGTCATCATCCACCTTGAACTGCCGTGTGTCACCAATAGCGCGCACTGATCGCACACGAAATTCGATGTCGCCGCTGTCCAGGCGGTCGCCTTTGCTCGGCTTGGAGTAACGGGTAAACCACTCGACACCAGCCTGCTCGATCAAGTACAGACGCGGAGGGGTGTACGGTGCGTCATCGTTCGGTCGCATGAAGCGTTGCCAGTCGTGGCGCAGTACATCACGAGGCTCTGGTGACTCTACGACGCCATCCTGCCAGGTCGCATCCGGGGGTGTGCTGACAAGTCGGACACCATTCCACCATTCATGGCAGGAGACGTCGTTGGTCAGACCCTGCCAGTGGCCACGGGAGTCGCTGCTGTGCATGTGGGCGAGCCCAGAGGTGCTCAGCAAATGCCCCATGGCTTTGCCTGGTTCGAGCGAACGAGGGATCATTCTGGACCAATCAAAGCCACTGCCATTTCGTGGATAGGTGGTATAGGAGCAGTTGGCCGCGCCATCGTTTTGGACGATGATTGGGTAGCTGCCACCTGGTATCTCGACCGATTGGTCCTGGTGCCACTGCGTGGCCAGTCTGTCATGAGCCAACAAGTAGGCACCTGCTTTTGGACCCAAGCGGGCCATGAGTAAGGTGTCTACTTGGGCTGTGGCGGTAGTGCGGAAGCTGTAAAGGCTGTCGCCCCACTGTTCCAGGTAGTCCCGGAAGTCGATGACCGTCACTTCGCCGTAGTCGCCTGCCTCGAGCCGCAGGAATTCTTTGGCAGAGATGCGGCCACCCCTGCGGCGACGGTCCGTGTCTTTGTATTCCCAAGAGTAGGCTCGCTTGATGCCCTCCAGTGAGGCCATCGGTCCAACACCATGGGCCACGATCAGCTTCTGGCGGCCATCAGTGCCCATGCCGTAGTATTCGGCCGAGTTGGTCGTGAAGTATCGTCTCCAGGGCAGGTTGTCCCGTTCGGTCGCCAGGCGAGCCTCGACGATTTCGGGCAACGTGGCAATGTGGCCATCGGGGCCTGCGTACTTGCCGGCAAATTTCCACGCGGCAACAAGTCCGTCCTCGTGAAAAAACGCCATCGGTTGCAGTGCGGTCATCTCTGACCATCCTTCTCCCGTCCCGTTTTGAGGGTTTTGGGATAGTAACGAACACCCAGGCAAGTCGCCCAAGATAAATTAATAGTACAATTTTAGTTACTTTTTTGCAAAATGAGTATAAAATTGCTAAGCAGAAGTAGCATGTATTTTATATGGATCACTGCCGATGAATTTCTGTGTGGTGCCATCAACAATCAGAGCGCAGTCGTCACGGAGGGCGTAGACAGGGAAGTCCAGGGGCCTGACCACTTCATCCAGTACTTCGATCCTGTCGTTAGGAAAATGTGGAGAGTCCAGATGGGGTATCAGAGCTACGTCGACTATGTTCAGGTATTCATCTACTTCAAAGTGCTCGTCTTCGCCAAATATTCGGCGTCGCACTTCATCCGGCACGCGTCTGCCTAGCGCCATCGATCCGGCGCTGCTGCCTACGTATACTTTTGATTCGAGTAGTGTGGGCAACAGCTTAGAAAAGCCTGTTTGCTGGAAGACTTTTACCAGATAGTCCGAGCTGCCGCCAACCACAAACAGGGCGTCTTTTTGCATAATTCTGGCTTCTACCTCGTCCAACGAGAGGGCTAGAAGGTTGATAATATCTATCTCTGCAGGAAAGTTTTTGGCAACGTCGTTAAGGTTATCTAGCACCCACCGTTTATCGCCCCCTACAACCGCGTATGCTTCGTTGATAATGGCAAAAGATATCTTGTCTTGGGGCTTGCCGCATAATTCCACGCACGCCTGTACCGTGTTATTGGTATGGAAGCCTTCCGAACATAGGACTAGTTTCATAGGTACATCTTAGCAAATATCTTTTGTTGTTCTGCTCGATGTGTCATGCAGCTAGTGTAGAAACTGATCTTTACTGAACAGTAACGTTCTCTAGATTGGCTTTGGCGCCTTTGAGCAGTGCGTAGGTAACTTTGTCCATTTTTGCTCCGTCGAATATGGTGTGCTTTACGTCAGAGTGGTGGAACGATACGTTGTGCAGTGTCGCGTTTTTGAATGATGTTTTCTTGAGTGAACTGCTGCTGAAAATAACATCAGTAAGGGTCTGGTCGGCAAATGAAAGGTTACTTAGGTCTGAGTGGCGGAAGGTTGTGCTTGCCAGGGTAGCGTCATCAAAAGTGGCGTCTTTGAGATTAGCAGCCGTGATCTTTGTTTTGGTGAGGTTTGCGCCTGTAAAGTTCGTATCTTGCAAATCGGTCGCAGCAAAGGTAGCCCCAGACAAATCTGCACCGTGGAACGATGCACTCTTGAGATCTGCCGCCCGGAAAGCCGACCCGCTCAGTCTTGACTTGTCGAAGTTTGCCTCTGTCAGTGAACTGTAGCTGAAGTCGTTGTTGGCCAAATCAGAGTCGCTCAGGTCTGCCTGGTTCAGGCTTACCCCGCCAAACTTGGACAGGCCCATGCCTGCTTTTGCGCGTTTGAGTGCTTTCTTCAATGACTTATGTATGTTCGATTCGTCTTCCGGCTCATCGGCATGCCTATTTTCGCTATGTGGCAGATGCTCCATGATTTCAGAAGCATCACCGAACGAATCGATGGTCGCCTGGTAAGCGGCTTCGTCGCTCATGCCCTGGCTCTTCAGGTCCTTGTGCTTTTCTACAAGGTTGGCCAGAAGCTCTTTGGTGACATCGGCCCGCGCAGGGAAGTCACCGTAGGGTGCAAATGCGTTGTCTAAAAATTGCTGTAGTTTCTTTTCCATGTCTATTCTCCTTACAATAATTTGCCCAGGATTTTCTTGGCATAATCCCAGTTCTGTTTATTACTTTCATATACTTCACGACCAGCCCCAGTGATCCGGTAGTACTTGCGCCGTCCACCCTGACTTTCGTCGCCCCAATACGAAATGATGCGGCCATCGTGCTCCAGGCGTTTGAGGCTGGAATACATGGTGGCTTCTTTTAGCTCGTACACGCCGTCCGAGTTTTCGTAAATAAGCTTGGTTATTTGGTACCCGTACTTATCGCCACCCACCAGTAATTTGAGGATGATCGTGTCCGTGTGGCCACGAAGCAAGTCTGATGACAATTTATTTATCATGACTACATCGTATGACACATTACTATGACTGTCAAGGTAATTTATATACACCTTGCTGTCGATCTGTTAACGCAGTAAAAGGGTAGGCAACTATTCTACTCTTCTGGCAAAGATCTCTTCGGTCTCGTGCAGGAAAATCTCTGCTATCTTTGGGCCGACACCATATAACTCCTGGAGTCTTTTAGAAAACTCATCTTCGTCTAGGCTGTTTTCTAGCATCAGATACAGCGAGCCCTCATAGTCATGTATCAATCGTTCCATACAAACTTGCAGTCCACGTGCAGTCACATGCTGGTAGCGCGTGTAGCCACCTTTGTGTAGTACTCGGACCAGTTTGTGGTCGGAAGCTGCCACGATAGCCCAAGGCGTATCTAACTTTTCTGTGATAAAAAGCCGCCACGTTGTTACTGCAGCGTCGGACTGAATTGGCTTCCCAAATAGATAACACAGCAAAAACCATCGAAACATATCGGTGTCTCCCGATAGAATATCTAGATCGAAATCTGCCGCATGGTGTTGCTTGCGTGACCTACGGGGCATGCCCTAATTATACGAGCTTGCGGAATCGAAATTTCATATGCGTTGCACCCAGCGCATCGGTCACGGCGATTTTTTCTAGGTCAGTTGGTTTGATTGTGAGGTTGTCGAACAGTCTGGTGCCGCTCCCGAGCAGCATGTGTGCAACGTGGATGTACAGCTCGTCAAACAAGCCGGCATTTACAAACTGTTGCGCCGCATTGGCGCCTCCCATGACTATGATATCTTTGCTGCCCGCTGCCGCCTGCGCTTGTTTGAATGCGCTGTGGACACCGTCAGTTACGAAAGCAAATGATGTGCCGCCCTGTTTTGTTATGGTGTCGTGCCGCTCTTTTGACAATACAAAACACGGGGCATGATACGGCGGGTTTTCTCCCCATGGCTCTAGTCCTAGGTCCAGTGTTCGCCTGCCCATAATGTAGGCGCCGATATTTTCAAAAAACTCAGTCTGGAACTTTCCAGGGTTTTCGTCCGTGCTGCCGCCTGCAAACATCCAGCGGTGAAGTTCCTCGCCGCCGTCCCCCATAGGTTCTTCGGGCCGAATATTTGGGCCGGCCGTAAAGCCGTCCAGTGACATGGTCATGTTTAGAATAAGTTTGCTCATACCTCTTAGTTTATACTTCCTCATGTGCCGTTCAACCACTATGCAAAAATTAAACGGATCCTAGATCAGCAGCCTGGCGGCTGGGTGATCAAACGAATCGACAAGCCAACAAGCGCAAAGAATTTTAAGAATGAGAAGGTTACTTTTACTCACTACTACCGCATTTATTCCCATGACAATGAACCGATAAAATACTGTAAGTTTCAACATATTGAGCGTTTAGCTCAGGTACTCAAAGTACCGGTCGAATCTTTGCCGGTACTTGGCTAGCCTCGGTGACTAACCCAAAAATAGCCCCGTGGGGCTGTTCTGTCGATACCGGGCAACCGTGGTTAGTTTTTAGCGTTAGTCTTCAAGAAAGCCTCCACTTTGGTGCTGCCAAAGTGCCCGGTACATACCGGGTTGGTCTACGAGCTGGGCGTGTGAGCCTTGTTGCACAATCCGCCCCTTGACTATGACCAAGATACGATCCATGCGCTGAATGGTACTGAGCCGGTGCGCAATGACAATCGCCGTGCGGCCAGCCAACAGATCGCTAAAAGCACGCTGAATCAGCAGCTCGCTCTCACTGTCTAAGGCACTGGTAGCCTCGTCTAGTAGCAGCAATGGTGCGTTTTTGAGCAGTGCCCTGGCAATGGCTATGCGTTGCCGTTGGCCTCCGGACAGTTTGACGCCGCGTTCGCCGACTAATGTGTCGTACCCCTCGCTCAGCGTGCTGATAAACTGGTGGGCTTGAGCATGCTTGGCTGCGGCTATGACTTGTTCTGTGGTGGCGTCTGGGCGGGCGTAAGCTATGTTGTCACGAACAGAGCGGTGAAATACCGAGGTATCTTGTGGCACGTATGACAGGAGATCGGTCAGCTGGCTGCTCTCTACTGGCTTGCCATCTACAAGTAGTGTGTCGGGCTCTACTGGGTAGTACCCAAGCAGTAGTTTCAGCAGAGTGGACTTGCCACCGCCACTGGGGCCAACGATGCCAATCTTTTCTCCGACTTGGACGGTCATGCTAATGTTCTGGAGGACGGGCACGTCAGGCTTGTCGGGATATGCAAAGTGCATATTGCGTATTTCTAAACTGTTTTTAAAGGCACTATCAGGCAAGCGTGGTGAAGTGGCCGGCAATGGTTGGCGGATGATATCGCGGGTACCGAACAGGTAACGATAGGCCTCTTCGATGCGGGCAATCTTGATATTCAGCTGCGAAAAGTTCCAAACTATTTCCCAAATGTAGCTTTGGTAAACCATGATAGCCGCTACAAAGGTAGATACCTGGGCAATCGATATATCACCATGTAGATACTGGTAAATAACCATCGCAAACGTTGCGGTCCACATGAACATTCGCACCACCGTACCCATATAGCCCCAAAAGTAAATGGCGCGTAGATACGCATACTTGCTGACTACAATCAGATGAACGCGCTTGGCGTACAGATGCTTGGCTTCTGTTTGTTCGTTGCCAAATGACTTTATGGCCATAAAGTTAGCAATGGAGTCTACGGTATAGCCGTCTATGGTAGACTTGGCATCTGCCTGTTTGCGCTCGGCTGCGGCATCGCGTTTGGCTAGGGGTTTCCCGCCAACAAACATTGCCACCAAGGACGCCGTGAATAGCGCGCCAATGTAGATATTTACGCTGAACATGGTTGCCACAAACACTGGCATAAAGACAATAGCTGCTGAGTACGAGTGCATGAAATTATCGCATATGTCACGCAGTTCCTGGCCCAAGGTGCCGGCGTAGCTGCTTATTTTGCCGGTAAAACGTTCGGTAAAAAAGCCGTAATCATGAGTCATGATGTTGCCAAACACGATGTCGTCAAACCGGTGCAGCCGTTCCAGCAGCTTATCTCTGTATAGAAAGTCTGCGACAATCCATAGAATGTTATGGAGTATGCTGGCGCCGATAACAGCACCCAGCCACCATATGGCCTGTCCGCTGTTGGTGGTGAGGCTTTCTGTAAGTTGTCCAATGAGCAACGGCAAAACAGCCAGCGGTATGTTGGCTATAGAAAATGCTAATGCAGTAGCTAGAAATGACTTCTTGAACGTTGCAATATAACTGGCAAACGCACGAAGTGATGGATAATTTTTCATAGGGATCCTTGGAAAGTAGAGCGGTTGGTTGCCGCATAATTAGTGGTATGTATAGAGCGCTCCATCATAGTCTACGCTATGGCTCAGGGCAGTTGTGAGGTTTTGCTAAAAGAGAGTTTTAACGCCGTAAGCCGGCAACATCTGCTAGCAGAATACTTGTAACTATAAACATTTTTGTCGCCGTCTCCGGGTTAATTGATAAATATACAACAGATTATACGCTGTTACGTAAGCATATGCAATTATTTTTTGGCTGGCTGGCCAAACCAACAGAAGACTTCCGATAGGGGCAGGTAAGGGCTATGCCCTAGGAAACTAGTTTTTCTGAATTCCCATTGATTACAATTGCCTCACCATCTCGTAGTGTTTTATAAGGGATTTGTTTTTCTTTGAGGTACGCTACGCATTTATCTATGTCTGCTGACTCCGGGTGGTCGGACTTATAGTGTGGCGCTACTGCATACTCAAGAATCCCCAGGCCTTCCCATACGATGTCGCTATCGTAACCCTCTGCTAGCTCATCCGTGGGGTCAACTAGTTCAATACCGTGTAGGGAAGGCGCCAAGACACACACTCCTGCGCTAAAACCGCCGTAAGCTACTTGGTCATCTTGCAGTAGTTGCGTAAGTAGCTGGTCGAAGCCACTTTGTTTAAACGCACGCCGCAACAAGAAAACATTGCCGCCCCTCACCCATATGTATCCAAACTGTTTAACGACAGCTGTTAGGTTGTCCTGATCATCAAAGTAGTCCCGCAAATCAAATTCTTCGGGCACCAGGCCAAGAGCGGCCAGACCGTCGATTTCTTGCTGCAGACGTTCACTGCGTCTGTCGGGTGCCTTGGCGTCTTGGGCATTCATGATGATTGCCACACGCTTATTGTTGCCGATTAGGGGTAGCATTTCTTCTGGCTTATTGCCCAGTCCGTAAGAGGAAAGATAGAGTCTCACAGTGTGTTCTAGACAACCGAACCGGTTTTAACTTCGCCAGCTCTTTTGTAATTGGCTAGGATGACACCGCTTGGCAAAGCCGTAGAGTCCAGCAACTCAAACGCAGCAGGGATTGTTCCCTCTGCAAACAAACGCTTTCCGCTGCCAAGCGTGACCGGGTATATTCTGAGCCGTAGTTCATCAACCAGATCATGCTTTAGGAGTGTTTGGATGAGCACGCTGCTACCCCATACGTGCAGCTGCGGACCGTCTTCTGCCTTCAGGGCTTTGAGCTGAGCCACAACGTCATCACTGATAAGAATTGACTCTTTCCAGGTGAGGTCTACGCCTTTGCCCGATACCACGTATTTCTTAGCTTTATTAAAAGGGTCAGCCACAAAACCCGTTTGCTTGGGCCAGTACGCGTTCCATATGTCGTATGTCTTCCTGCCCAGCAGCAAGTCAAATGGCTCACTCAATTCTTTGCTAATTATTTCGGCCATAGCTTCGTCAGAGTATGCATAGGTCCAACCACCGTATTTAAAACCGCCCGAAGTATCCTCTTCCGGCCCACCAGGCGCCTGCATAACCCCATCCAGGCTGATCATCATTAGTACTACTATTTTTCTCATACCTTTATCTTAACAAATCCAGCGATAGCTGGGTCGGTAGCCGGCGTCCCGACTCTACCCACTCTGCCTAAATTATCCCTAGGGTTGCCATCGCTAGATTATTATGTAGCCGCCTCAAACTCAAGTTGCTCAGCGTCTAATGGCGCGGATATAACTGCTTTATGAGCCACTGCGGTTTCCTCTGATCCGGTTGGTCTCGCAAGACCCAACTTATCAAGTGCAACCATAACTAAACGTGCACTGGAATAGGCAGGCTCGCTATCCAATCTACGCTTGGCAGGATTTTCGTGATGCTCGCCATGCCGAAAAGCTACCCAAGGCATTATGAGCGACAGAGCCTTAGACCCTTTCATAATATCTCTGCCCACTGTTTTACCGTCTCCACCATTAGTGTATTCGGCAACACCTGGTATAAGAGCGGCAACTAGTGAAAAGGCTGCATAGCCCGCATAGCCTGCCAGAAGCATCTGACGTCCCTTGCCCGGAAAGGCTTTCTCGGCAAGCTGGCCACCTATGCCAATAATGGCAGCCGGGACAGCAAGCCTACCCGCTGGTTCGGGCAACACTCTTCCGAATAGCTTGCCTGGCCAATGGCCTCGTTTGATTGCTGTAGGAGTTTCATTATCATATTCCAGGAGTGGATCAGTTGCTCTGTCCATGCCAAAATCCATAATATAGCCATGAAGAGACGTATCGCGCAATATTTCTTGGGCCTGCTTTCGCGTGACATATATATCCTTCATAGTATCTACAAATGCCACACCAAGAGATCGAACGGGGTGTTGCATTTCGGTGGCATGATGCTTTCGGTGACCTACATCCGTAGTGGCTATATCAACGCCCAGTGCCCATAAGCACAAGTCACCTGCTACTGCAGCTACTGGATGCAGTTCTGCAGTCCGGTGTGCCAACGACTCATGTCCCCAAGCTTCACCACCGACTGCAATACCAACCACTCCCGCTGCCATACCCACCGCTGCCGCTTTTGCTAAGTCACCAGCTTCGCTCACCTAATGCCTCCTTCATTTATTTTGCGTCATATAGTATCACATCGGCGACAAACACCACGCCATAATGTAGAGGAATTAATACAAGGGGTGTGTGAATTTTCTCTTAGTACGGGCTTATGTTGTATAGTAGTTTCACACTAAGAAGGGCATTATGAGACCGATAGAATTAGCAGCTAGTTTTGGCGAAGGTTTGGGGTACGGAGTAGTGATTGGTCCTTTGTCGGCTGAGATTTTAGCGCACCGACAAGCACATAGAACAGATGAGCTCGTGAGTCCGGTGCGAGAGATGGCCGAAGTTGCATTGTGGGCGGTTGGGTCTGACCCCACTACGTTTAGCATTGAACACCGCAAACATCATCACGAAGAGGTGGTATATCCACCCGGCTCAATTTTTCATGCGTTTAAAAAAACCTTGGGCGACAGCTATGTGTCCCGGAGACATACTAAAAATATCCTTGCAGACGAAGAGCTTCACGGTGCCCTTGTGTTCCAGGGTTTGGACCCAGCCAACGACCCTATACTAAAGTACGACGAAGCAGGCAAGCCTGTGGGTGTAAAAAGGACTATTGTTGGCGAGGCACTCACAAAGCTGCCCGAGCCCTTAAGCAATCTCGCTATTCCTTCTCTTCTCGTAGCAGCTCGATACAGAAGATATATGAATAGACACTCTGAAGTCCCTATGCCACGAGCTTTGGCTTGGTATAGTGGATTCCTTCTGGGCTCATCGCTGGCAGCGCTGTATGCGGGAATGCCAGAGCACAAAGAAGGTGGACCGGCGCCAACTGCCGGAAAAGACATGCGACCGAAAGCACTCCATTTAATCGTACCCTCGGCGTCCTTCAGGCATAAGTCTCATCATGAAGCCCCTGCGCAACGGGACACACCGGGCGCGCCGCCTTATTCAATAGATATTGTGTATACCAGGATCCTCGACAAGTTAAAGCTACTAAAGCAAGACAGGACACAGCTTTAGTTATGTGGGGTGGTTAGAGGACATGGGTGAGTAGAGTAAAGGCACGCGCTAGTAACTATGGAAGGTGGGTGGTCCGACCGGGCTGATATTGGCGGCCGAACTTAAGTGTACAGAGTTTCACCCCAGACTATGCAGGACGAGCAAAAATCGGTCACAGTTCGGGAGATGTGGGAAGAGGTATAAGCTCATCCTCTATGGATACCGCACTGGCAAGTCGTTTACGCACTGGCAAATACAGGGCTATACCGATAAATGCCACGAGCGTTACAATCGCGATTATTCTTGGTGATGTATTAAAGGCTATTATTACTCCAGCCGAAACGCCAAAGAAAATTCTGCTGACGAGCCCAGCCATTGACAGAGTTGTTGCGCGTAGCTCAGATGCTGTTTCGTGTTGTAGGTTTTCGTCCAGGACTATTGAGCCAGCCTGCGAGCCAAAGAAACACACCACCAGGAATATAACTATTGCGAGAGTACCCGTCACAAATGCTAGGGCTGTCGTGCTGGCTAGTAACGCGCCGAGTGCTGTTAGTAGTACTCTGTTCGGACTTTTTACACGGTGCGCAAACTCCGAGCCAGCTATGTTGCCTACATGTATAAGCGCCAACAGCAGTCCAAACAACATGGGAGCTACGTTTTGTTTTAGCGCATATAGCTGATAGTACTCGTACCAAACAAAACGGCCTGCCGTTACAAGCGCCAATGCGACAAAGATGGCAATAAGCCACTTTTTCTTAGATACATTAAGAATAGCGCTTCGCACATGATGGGAGGCTGTGCCGGTAGATTGTTCTGTACGTTCTACGGCTGGATCATGCATACGCCACAGCAACACAAGTGCAACCACAGTTGGGATAAGCGTTACCCAATAAGGGGTGAGTAAGTCGCCGAGCTTGATAAGCACGCTTGCAGCCAAAGAAGAAACCAACAATCCAGCTAGTTGAAATGTGGTATACCGCGACAAGGCTTTTCTGTATTGTGACTGCTCGCCTTTTTCTTTCAGGAGATCATAGATATATGCATTGACTGTCCCTGACTGGAAAGAATAGTAGAACGCCCAGACTAAAGACATAATTGCAAACGACAAGAATGAGCGAACACTTAGCACGATGACAATTGCGGTGAGCATAAAGACCGACGACACCATCAACGACTTCCGCCTGCTCCAGCGATCGGCGATGATGCTCGAAGGTACTTCGATAAGAATCTGGCTGCTTTGGGCGATTATGCCTAGAATGATTATTTGTTTGGCGGTGATACCGGAACCGCTCCACAGCAGCTTCTCGATGGCATACCAAAAAATAAGTGCCTCAGTAAACGCCCAGGCATACAGTGGTCGCAGTATGTCTTTTGCTTTTTGATTCATCCAGGGAATTGTAGCACGGGGTTTGCTACGCTTTTCGCTGATGCCAGGTGTATAATCCAAAACATGAAGCTATACATATGCTGGAGCACCAACGGAAGCGACCATCACGACTGCGCAAAGGTCCATAAAGCCTTGACTGCAGCAGGCCATAACCCCCAGATCCAAAAAGCAAAAGGGCAAGAACATCTGCCAAAATTTCTCCAGGGCAAAGTACGCCGGGAAGTATTTGCGTTGACTGGCTCGTATTTTGTGCCAGTTCTAGTACTAGACGACGGTACAGCCATGAACAAACCTGACGAAGTTGTTGCCTGGGCCAAGAGCCATCCGGCTAAATAACTAAAAGAAAACCCCGGATTGTAGCCCTGACCCTAAATTGTTGAGATGTTATAATTTTAGCTAGGAAACGGGGGTGAAAGTGGAGACAAAAAAACACGCAGTAGTGATCGCTGGAGGTGGTCCGACCGGGCTGATGTTAGCGGCTGAGCTTAAGCTGGCTGGGGTTGACGTTGTCATCGTCGAACGCCGCGCTGACCAGCACCTGGATGAGTCACGCGCCAAGGGCATTCACGCTCGTGCTGTAGAAGTATTAGACCAGCGTGGTGTCGCAGAGCGGTTTATTTCTGCAGGGCAATCGTACCCAAACATAGGATTTGCTGGCGCTAGATTAGATATCAGTGACTTTCCGACTCGCCACAACTACTTACTGGGAATATCGCAGAGCAAGTTCGAGCCTATCCTGGCAGATTGGGCTGAAGAACTTGGTGTTCCAATTATGCGTAGCAGCGAGGTAACGAACTTCACCCAAGACGACCACGGCGTCACTATTAAAGTGTCGGATGGTCAGTCTTTGCGGGCAGATTATCTGGTCGGTTGTGATGGAGGGCAGAGTCTGGTCCGCAAGGTAGCCGGGATTGACTTCCCCGGTTTGGACGCCTCGGTTAGTTACATTATTGCCGAGGTAAAGATGAGTGAAACGCCAGCGTTCGGCATGCGTCCTGAAGGTGGTGGTATTGGCCCATCGGCAGACGGCAAATCGATAGGAGTCACAATACGCGAAAAGGTCGTCAAGCATGGCGACAGGCCGAGCATGGAAGAACTTCGCGAGGCACTTGTCTCTACATATGAGACAGATTATGGACTGACTGCCGTCAATTGGGTCTCGCGTTTCAGCGACGCCACCCGGCAAGCGGCGACTTATCGCAAAGGACGCATATTACTCGCCGGCGACGCCGCACACATACATCCGCCACAAGGTGGCCAAGGCCTTGGCACTGGTTTGCAAGACGCCGTGAATTTGGGATGGAAACTGGCACAAGTGGTCAACAAAACATCGCCAGGGAAGCTTCTGGATAGCTACCATGCCGAGCGCCATCCGGTTGGTGCCCGGGTATTGCAGAACACCAGAGCGCAAATTGTCCTGAGCAAACCCGACGGCCAACATGTGGCCACCCACGAGATCATGACCGAACTACTGGACATGGACGAGCCGCGCAAACACGTAGTGGGCATGCTCTCTGCCCTGGATATTCACTACGACCTTGGAGAGGGGTACCCCTTGCTCGGACGGCGCATGCCCGACCTTGATCTAGTGGTCGCAGACGGCCCGACGCGTTTGTTCAGCCTATTACATGATGCCAAGGCCGTACTTCTTAATCTGGGCGGGGCCGATGAGTTTGATGTTTCTGCTTGGTCCGGTAGGGTTAAATTGATCAACGCTACTTACAAAGGTACGTGGGAACTCCCCGTTCTTGGCGAGATCACCGCTGCCTCTGCCGCATTAATCCGACCGGACGGGTACGTTGCCTGGACAGGAAACATCGCAGATCCAGAGCTACCCCAAGCGCTTACAACCTGGTTTGGCGGAGTCGAGAAAGCCTAGCTTTTTGCTAGCTCTTTTTGCAGAATATAGAGGATCCGCTTGCGAGCTTCTTCGTCATCAAAATTATGGTTGCCATCCAGCGTTACGAGTGGGATCGCCGGATCAATTCCTTCAAACCTGACCTCACCCAACACTTCGTCTTGTCTGGCATTTATGATACGCAGCTTCGTAAATCGAGCCAGTCTATTATAGAGTTTCACGGGCTCGATACCGGCCAGGCTTTGCCAGTAATCAGGATGAATAACCGTCGTGCTGCCATCAGCGCGTGACAAACGTGTCCTAACCGTTACATCAATGGCTGTTCCTGTACGCGCACCGAGCTGCTCGGCAACGGTTGCTTCATTCATATCGTCCGGAGGAGTGAGCATAATAACCTTGCGTATGCCCCTAGGCTTCACCAGCCCCGCTACAACGCATCCCTGAGAGTGACATACTAGGTCAAGAATTGCGTCCGGATATTCAGCCCTAGCAGCATTAATGACTTTCCGAAGTTTCAATGCCTGCTCATGCAAAGGTTTTACCGTCAGTGTGTTCGACTGCTCGTTTATGGGATTGTAATCAAACATCACGCTTTGGGTGTTGGGCAAAGCAATGGAGATCGCGGTAAATAATCCGCGGTCAGTTTTGCGTACGCCAAAGCCATGCGAAAATATAACAACGCTAGAAGGGGTTTGGGCCATCTCTATATACTACTCTGTCTGTAGTGATTTGCCGCATGTGGAGTCGAGAAATTAAGATAGCCAGGCAGCAGTAAGGGTATAACCATGCACACACGTAGTTATGCTGCAAATGATTGCTCAAGCATTGCGCGCAATACGTCGAGCTTAACATCCGCAAGCTTATTTATATACAAACAAGCCACGGTCCTTTTGTGTTTGCCTAGTTTTGCTAGCAATTCGCCGTATCTATCAAAACCCTCGAAGTAAACCGTTATATTAGCCTTCCGTGGACTAAAAGCTAGCCGGGGCATATCGCCCTCGCGCCCTGTATCGTACTTATAGTGCTGCGAGCCAAACCCAATGATACTCGGCCCCCACATGCATGGTTTTTCGCCAGATATTTCTTGCATCAGAGCAATCAATGTGTGGGCTTCTTCGCGCCTTTTGTCGCTTACACTTCCTAGGAAAGACTCTACGTCTATCCCAGTTGGTTTAGTTTTCATACTGTTAATCATAGCAAATAAAATAATCCTTATGCCAAGGTCTATTGATGGTACTAGCTTATTGGCGTATCGCTACAATATAATGCAGGGATGAAAGCAATTGATGCCCGCCACTATTTAATTGAAGCTTCGATTAATTATGAAGAATTTCCAAGCCATGATACCTATCCCTTTAATCTGTCGATAGTCGAGCATTTTACCAGTCTTGAGTTCCACCCAAAGGTAACCTTTATCGTGGGAGAGAATGGTTCCGGCAAATCGACTTTACTTGAGTCGCTTGCCATTGGCATGGGATTTAATGCAGAAGGGGGCTCGCGGAACTTTCATTTTTCAACCAAAGATAGTCATTCGGAACTCCACAACTACTTTACCTTAGTAAAAGGTATTAGACGGCCACGTGACGGTTACTTTCTAAGGGCAGAAAGCTTTTACAATGTTGCGTCTGAAATTGAACGACTAGATGAAGACCCTGAGGGTGGACCACCAATTACATCTTCGTATGGCGGCATCTCCCTGCATGAGCAATCACACGGTGAATCATTTATCTCTCCAATGGAGCACAGGTTTAGGGGAAATGGTCTTTATATACTGGATGAGCCCGAAGCTGCGCTGTCTCCTGCTCGGCAATTCAAGCTCATAACTCTTCTGCATCAGCACGTCAGTAATGGCGCCCAGTTTATTATTGCTACACATTCTCCTATTATCATGGGCTATCCTGACGCAGATATTTATTTAGTCGGAAAGAATGGTATGCAGATAGTGAATTACGAGGATACGGAGCATTATAGGCTGACCAAGCGTTTTCTGGATGACAGGCATGACGTACTATCAGGGTTAATCACCTAACGAGTTTGTGTTGGCCCAGAAATTGTCACTTATCTTTTTCGGCCAATACCTTAACTCGCTCTAGGGCTTTGGGGTAGGTGTCTTTGAAGTATTCTTCCATTTCTGACGGAACATCAAATACGGCAGTTAAAGTCGTGGTGCCATCCTTTTCTACTAGTGAGTAGCTTTCTTTGCCGCCAGTCCACTCCTGGGCGCGTTCCTTTTCTCCGCTACCTTGCGTATCTGCCTGGTGCCTGAGCAGCAAAAATTCGTGGGCCACGAGCCTTTCAACCAGACTTGTTACACCATACCCGTTTTCAGAAGATATAAACTGTACTTCTTTACCTTCTTTTAGTTCCCCTGACATGTATGTTCCCGGGTCAATGATACCCGCCCATTCGCGAAGTGTTTGGTCTTGCCATAGAGTGTCCCACACCTTTTCTTTAGGAGCATGTATCTCAACTAAGAATTGTATTTCTTTCATAGTTTCATTGTAGCCCAAGACTTACATTTGCACCGCATTTGGCTCTAGTGCATCCCGGTGAGGGGCGAGCCTCAAGCACCGCAGCCCCCAGCACGGGCTTCTTGATGCCAGATAATGTACGTATCTCTAACTGTAAATTCCGAGAATGTTGATCCTACCAACTCAAACGAAACTTGCAAATCGGTTTAATTTATCCGCAACCTATTAGCACATTAACGATAGTCGTCTGATTCCTTCTAGAGTTCTTCTGCTAGTCCAACGAGGATTTGTTCAGGACCACGAATGTAGCAAAGGCGATAAGAGTCCTCGTACCGAACTATTTCACCGACAAGCTCGGCTCCATGCTTTTGGAGTCTAGATACTGTCTCGTCAATGTCTTCTACGGTGAACATAGTGCGTAGATAGCCAAGTGCATTCACCGGAGCATTGCGATGGTCGGCGATTACGGGTGGGGTAAGAAAACGCGATAGTTCAAGTCTGCCGTGTCCGTCGGGGGTAACCATCATAGCAATCTCAGCGCTCTGGTTGCCTAAGCCGGTGACACGCCCAGCCCATTCCCCTTCAACCATTGCCCGTCCTTCGAGCTTTAGGCCAAGCTCAGTGAAAAAAGAAACGGCTTTATCGAGTGATTCCACCACGATACCAACGTTGTCCATCCTTTTTAGATTAGATTTTTTGGCTTTCATCTCTGTTTTTTAATTTTATCCTTCTACGGCTACCGCAAAGCCACCGTACGCCATTTTCTTCATATCGTTCGGCATTTCAAAGTCAGTCTGATCGCTATATGATTCATCCATCTCGGCCATAACTTTTTTGTTTACTTCATCGCGGTGTTCTTTAGACTCAAAAACAATAAAAGAAAACCAGATATTTTCATCGCTATTTGCGCCAGTCATTTCAGCAAAAGCACGTGATTTTTGGTCACCCATTTCCTGCTGCTTCAGATCATCACCTCTGCACTCGAAGTATTGAAGCGCACCGTGCTTCATCCAAGAGTCTCGCCCTTCTTCTGCCATTTTCTGGTATTCGGCTTCTTTTCCTTTGGGCACTACAAGCACAAATCCATCGATATATTTCGTCATCTCATTTATCCCTTTTCATTAAAATTAAGTTCTTAAATAGATTTAACTCCTAAGACATTTTACATTATCTAGCTCAGGTTTTGTCTATGAAATTCTCCTCCAAAAAGCTTGAAAGCTGGTAATTATGAAGGTGCAGGGATAGTAGTAAAAGTTTACACTTATTCAGCCAAGAACTCCTAGGTTGGAGGCAGATGCTAGAGGCACCTTACAGACGTTACTTGCTTAGTAAGTAAGAGCTGGGACTTACGCTATTGTTTATGCGTCACGCCTTAGGACAAGCCAGTAGGTTGCAGATACTGCCATCCCAGTCAGTACTAAATACAATGCGGTCTCAATACGTTGGAAGTTCCAGTAGCGATATGCTGGCTGATACTTAACTTCCCAGTGATAGCCTAAGTCCGATAAGCAATTTATACTAATGACTGGTCCACCAGCAAGTGAAAAGGCAGCAGTTCTGGGCTTTTCTGGTGTACCAGGTTTTGGTGCTTCCTGCGACTCTGCTCGTTCTTTCTGCATTTGTTCTTCGTCAATGATGCATTGCTGTGGCGGAAACTTAGAGTCTAATTCCTTACCAGAGCTATCAAGCTGTTTTGCGCTAATAGTCCAATCTTCTTTATTCGGTCCACCAGGCGCAAACTCGCCCTTCTCTACTTTTAATGACTCTGTAGTAACCTGAGTAGCCTGATAGTGAGGTCGGGCAAACGTAGGAACGGCAATCTGTAGAACTAACAATAGTCCGAGCGTAGCCCCTAATGCTGGAAGTAATCTCTTAAACCAAGCTCCGAAAAGAATACCAACACAAACGGCGAACACCGCCATTGCAACTGGGACAACTCCTTGGCTCATAAATGCTAGTTCTGTAAATCTATCACTATTAACTGCATTGCCTGTACGTGAGAACCAAGTCGCTACTGCCGTGAACGCTCCTGCATACAAGACCGTTGCAAATAGTACCCAAGCTAGCTTTGTAGTGAGCCACTTGCGCCTTGAGATACCTTGCGTCCAAACGAGTTTGTTCGTATTCTCGGCATACTCTTTTGCAAGTAGCGGTACACCCCAAAATAGACCCAGTAAGAACGGTAAGCCCAAGAGCGTCAGCTTTACGAGATTAACAACCTGTCCCTCGGCTGCGGTTCTGAAAATAACATTTCTAATTTCTTTCTGACTACAGCCAGCAGCACCGACTTGACTGCAACTGGTTTGCACTTCTTGGTAATGTTTCCAAAAGTTCACACCAAACGGAATTGCTACTGCTGCAAAGATGATGAATATACCAACAAAAATCAGTAATTGTTTTCTGTATTGTCGCCAAATAAGCCAGTTCATTTTACGCCTCCTAACTTGCTTGCTTTGTCTTGTTCCATATAAGCCAATACGACTTCCTCAATGTTTACGGTTTGTACTTTGAAGTGTGGTTCGTTGATTTTGCCGTCCTTTTGTCTAACTACAAGCGTTGTTTGGCGAGGAGAGTGTGTCTCTTGAATAATTGTGTAGTTTGACGCTTTTGGTTTATCGTTCTTTGGACCCGTAAGTAACTTGTGTGTTTTTAGGACGTTATCTATGCTGTCGCACACTTGCGTCTTGCCAGCAGCCAAAATAATAACGTGGTCGCATACACGCTCTAGGTCAGCGAGTAAGTGAGATGACATTACAACCGTCAGCTCACCTTCTGCGTCAGCTACTGCTTGAGCCAGTGACGATAGGAAATCTACACGAGCAAGAGGGTCTAGCGCAGCAACAGGTTCGTCCAACAACAGAACCTTTGGCTTCTTTGCTAGGGCTAAAGCTAATGCAACTTGCACCTTTTGACCGCCAGAGAGCTTGCCAACGGCACGGCCTAATGGAATACCCAATTCCGTTATGCGCTTTTCTACCGATGCTTTATCCCAAGTTTTATTTAGATGCGCACCCATCGTTATATGGTCGCTTGTATTGAACTGTTTATAGAGGGGTATTTCTTGTGCAAGGTAACCAATTTCAGCAATAAAATCAGCAGCGTTACTTGATGGCTCGCCCAGTACTGTGCTGGTGCCAGCACTAGATGTGCTTAAGCCAACTAACAATTTAAGTAAAGTAGTCTTACCGGCACCGTTTGGACCGACAAGAGCCGTAACGCTACCTTTAGGAACAGTGATGTTTGCGTCTTTCAACGCCCAGAATGACCTATATTTCTTTCCAAGACCCGTTGTTTCTATTGCGTTATTAGAACTCATACCTACTTATCCCTTCTCTTTCCGTTATGTAGATTGACGTGAACCAATGCCTCTATTTGCTCATCATCAAGCCCAGCTTTATGCGCTTCTGCTATCCATGTATCCAAGCTTCCCGCTAACTTCGTTTGTACGGCGAGTGAAGGACCGTCAGGTCGCTTCTTTGCAAATGTGCCGCTTCCAGTTCTGCCTTCTACCAAACCTAGGCTTTCAAGTTCACGGTACGCTTTAAATACGGTGTTTGGATTTATGGCAATCTGTGTCACAGCTTCTTTGACAGTAGGCAGCTGGTCACCCTCTTGCAGCACACCCATTTGAAATGCCTGTTTAACTTGCTGCACAATTTGCAGGTACGGCGGAACGCCAGAGCGAGTATTCAAGCGAAAAATAATCATTTCACTATTATACTAGTTTACTAGTAAGATTTATGCAAATGGGACTCAAATTTGTATAACAGATAGGGTGAGAATGAAAAGACACACCCTAATGGCATGTCTCATCTGTTATGTTGGATTGGTGCGGGTGAAGGGGCAGGGCAAATCTGCAGCCGTGCTGTTTAGCCACGCTCCTGTGCGTGGCCTTGATTAACAAACTTGCCCTACGGGCACCGAGTTTGAGCCAGATCAACCATAGATCAAGAAAAATACCCCGACTAAAGCCGGGGTATTTTTCCTGGTGCGGGTGAGGAGACTCAAACTCCTGGCCTCTTCCTTGGCAAGGAAGCGCTCTATCAACTGAGCTACACCCGCTTAACAGAGTGAAATTATACCTCATTGGATCGGTTTTGAACAAGGCCAATAGGAGGCCAAGGCGATTTTTGGTAGAATACTCCCGGAATATGGTGCGTTGGCCGAGAAGTTAGGCATGGGTCTGCAAAACCCAGTAGACGGGAGCGTTACCCGTACGCACCTCCATTTTATGAGGGGTACTGTTTATGAAATCTGTCGTTGTTTGTGGATCTAAGCGTTATAAAAAAGAAATTGCAGATTTTTGCAAAAAGTTAGAGGACTTGGGCGTACTGGTTTTCGAGCCTAGTATCCAGCAGCCAATCTTTGAGCACGAAAAGGTGGGGTCTGATTACGCTACCTCGAAATTATTTAAGGGTTTGACCCTGGAGCATTTTGACTGGATCAGGAAAAGCGAGGTGTGCTTTGTCTATAATAAAGACGATTATGTAGGCACAAGCGTGACCATGGAAATGGCCTATGCGACTGCTCTGGCTAAGCCGGTGTTTGCTTTGTCGGGCAAGACGGGCGATCCATGCCGTGACGCCTTGATTGATAAAGTGATTAAAACACCTCAAGAGCTAGCAGCTTTGTTATAATACGGCAGGATAAGCGCGGGTGGTGGAATTGGTATACACGCGACACTTAAAATGTCGTGCTCACAAGGCTTGCGGGTTCGATTCCCGCCCCGCGCACCAGAACATTATTTAAAGGCTCGTTTTTCGGGCTGTTTTTTATGGGGGTAGAATTTATTGTGATTGGTTCTGAGCTAAGAAACGCTTTACATGCCGAGAATCCAACTCATTTCAAGGAGCTTATTGGCCCTGATACAGTGAGCGAATGTCTGGCTTTTTGTGAAGACGAAGAGGCGTTGGTCCTCAGGGCGTTGAGTCTGCAGACGCTGTCTATGTACAATAGCAATTTTGCGCAGACAGGAAACAAGGTCATATTCCCTAAAAACTTAGGTGAACTGACGGATGTCAGGGGGCAGGGCACCTACGGCGGCTATACCATTGGTGCTGTGGAAGGGCTGTCCGCGGCGGTTAATGGCCTGCGGGTGGCGCTTGGTGAGTTGTACAGTCCCCATGAGGTGTCTGCGGGTGTCTACATATCCGAGACCGGTGATGCTGTTTTTCCGCCTCACCCCGATGGCAATCCCGTTCTGGCTGTGCAGCTAAAGGGGAGCAAGAGATTTGGTTTCCCAGAGTTTGAGGCTGGAGCGGCCTTGGAACCTGGCGATGGCTTGTTTATTCCTGAGGGAGTGGTTCATTCTACTACAACAGTTCGTGACTCGGTACACCTCTGTATTGACATCCTTCCGCAAGATTTTTTTAATTGACAGGCACTTCGATTACCTATAAATACTTGTGTGGTATTAAAAATAAGCACATTGTGCACACTAGGAGAAAAGATGTCCTTAGCAGACTTATCACCAGATTTACAACCCGCCCCACAGCCAGAATTTGGAGAAGCAGACCAGGCCGAACTCGGTTCGATCTTGGGTCTTCGTGTGGTCGAGTGTGAGGCTGATGATCAACTAGCGCCAGTTCAGGTAGAGCCGCTTTCGCCAGAAGCAACCGTAACGCATTGGTACCCGAAAGGTCAGGCGCATGCCGCCACTGCTGTAAACGCAAACTAAGGTTTTGACGGCTTCTGGCAGCCTATATGTATCTGGACATAACCATAGGAGAGGACTAAAATAAACCGTAAACGTAATAGGATAAATATAGGACACAAGTAGTGGCACGACTTCCAAATCCGGGTAGTGATGATGGTGCCTGGGGGGATATACTCAACGATTTCCTGCAGCAGTCGATGAATCCTGACGGCTCGCTTAAGACGTCTGCTGTTGGAAGTGCCGCGCCCCATGCCTCGCCGTCTGCCCTAGGAATAGTGCAGCTCACGGGTGATCTGGGTGGTACTGCAAGTGTGCCAACAGTTACCGGGCTGCAAGGCCACGCCGTATCTCCGACTTCGCCCACCAACAACCAGGTCCTTTTATACAACTCTGCGGGCAGCCAGTGGGAGCCACAGACCTCTGCCGGTGGCTATACGGACGAGATGGCCCAAGATGCAGTAGGGGCAATGGCGGCCAATACTGTTACCGTGAACTTGACCTACATAGACAGCTCGCCGTCGTTCACCGCCGATGTAAATGACAATTCCATCACTTATGCAAAAATGCAGGATATATCTGCAACAGACCGGTTGCTGGGGCGTGACACCGCAGGTTCCGGCAATACCGAGGAACTGACGGTTTCTGGTGGGCTAGAATTCACTGGCTCGGGTGGCATTCAACGTTCGGCCCTGACTGGCGGAGACGTAACAGCAACGGCTGGTTCGGCTGTGGCCACTATTGCCAACGACGCCGTGACTTTTGCCAAAATCCAAAATATTGCAACGAGTCGGCTGTTGGGGCGCAGTGCAGGAGGTAGTGGCGACGTCGAAGAGATTACGATCGGTACGGGGCTACAGCTAACAGGTGGTGCGCTTTCTTCTACTGTAACGCAGTATGTCAACGAGGATGCCCAAGACGCTGTGGGCTTTATCCTGACCGATACCGCCACCATTGATTTTATTTACGATGATGCAACCCCAATCATAACGGCAGACGTCAAAGATGGCTCCGTGACATACGCTAAGATCCAAGATGTATCTGCTACAGACCGGTTGCTGGGGCGTGACACTGCATCGTCGGGTGATGTCGAGGAACTAACCGTCTCTGGCGGCCTGGAATTCACGGGTTCTGGCGGCATCCAGCGTTCGGCTCTCGCCGGAGGGGACGTAACTGCAACGGCTGGATCGGCCGTGGCCACTATTGCCAACGACGCCGTAACCTACGCCAAGATCCAGAATGTTTCGGCGACCGATCGGCTGCTGGGGCGTTCTACCCCGGGAGCTGGAGATATCGAAGAAATTGTCCTGACTGCCTTTGGACGGTCACTGATTGATGATGTAAATGCCAGCGACGCCCGTGCCACTATTGGCGCGCAGGCTACCGATGCCACCCTGACGGCCTTGGCCGCCTATAACACCAATGGCTTAGTAACCCAGACTGCTGCCGATACTTTTACTGGCCGAACTATCATGGGCGTGGCCAATGAGATTACTATTACCGACGGTAATGGCGTTGCGGGCAACCCGACCCTGGGTATTCCTACGGCAGTGACTTTCACAGGCAAGACCATTACCGGTGGTACGTATTCAAGCCCGACGCTCACCACGCCTGTTATTGCTAGTTTTGTCAGTGCCACGCATAATCACCAAAACGCTGCCGGTGGCGGAACGCTGGACCACGGCCTGGCGCTCACTGGTCTGACCGATGATGACCACACTCAGTATGCTTTGCTTGCGGGCCGGGCCGGTGGCCAGGCGCTTATCGGAGGAACTGCCAGCTCAGAGAATCTGACACTGGCCTCTACGACTAACGGCACCAAGGGGTCGGTGTCGGTCGTTGCCGCTGACAAGTTTGTTCTGCGTGCCACCACACATACTGCTCGCTGGTTTGGTATCGACTATACCGAATCAGTTGCAACAAGTGCGGGTGAGTTCGCCCTTACTCAGATAGATGGTACCGTTTCCTTTACGAATGTAGGGGGAGTGAACGCCAGCACCATCTTTAGGCCGCTCTGGATCAAGCCAATCGCCGCATTGGCTAAGACCATTGCCAGCGTAGTGGGTTTCGCCCTAGAAACCAGTGCAACTGGCACCGGGGGACTGACGGACTTTATTAATATATCTAGTTCACCCGGGTACGGAACTTCCGGAAACGTCACGAATCTGTATGGCCTAAAGACTCAAACCGTTCACTCGGGTGCATCCACTATAGCCAATGCTTATGGCGTACAGGCGGGGATTACTATCTTTAATCCACTGTCCATACTGACGTCATTTACAGCCTATTCGGTTACTGACGTCATAAACCCATTTGCCGGCACCTTCACCAACCAGTACGGCTTGGATGTTGCCTCGCTTACCGGCGCGCTCACTACAAATGTCGGGGCAAGGATTGCTCATCCTGCACTTGCAAACGGCTTGGGAGCTTCTACCGACAGCATAGGCCTCCTTATTCCGACGGTCAGCATTAGCGTGGGCAACCAGACTGCTACGCTTGTTAACAAGCATGGTATTTCTGTTGGTGTAGCCACCATGACTTCTACCACCAATGTTCGCACTATTACCAACTTAGCCAGCGTGTATATCGCCGGGGCGCCCGTGGCCGGTGCTAACGTTTCGGTCACCAATGGCCCGTTTGCGCTATGGGTAGATGCTGGCACGGCCCGGTTTGACGGCAGAATACTTGGCAACCAGGGGGCAGACGTGGCGTCGGTCAACAACCTGGTACTAGGTACGGACGGTAACGTTTTTGAGATTACCGGCACCACTCAGGTTAATCTGCTGTCTAATATCGGGTGGCAAAATGGGTCAACGGTTACCTTGTTGTTTACTGCTACCCCTACTGTCAAGCATGCCCAGGCCACGGCAACGACCAACATTACTATTCTGTTGGCGGGTGCAGTAGACTTTGTGGCCACGGCGGGGGATAGCCTGACCCTGGTGCTGAGCGAAATAGGCGGCACGCAAGGCTGGCGTGAAGTTGCTCGGGCTGTTATCTAAACTACTTGCTGTATAATCCTAAATATATTTGGAGGAACAAATATGCGTATCAAAGTTACTGACCAACTGACAGATTACGAAGACCGAAAATTGGTAGAAGGTACCGAACCTGTGACATATCGCCGGGTATTTGTGACGGCTCTAAATGCTTTTGAAGACAAAGACCGACCTGCGCCAGACGTCATGGCACAGATATATGCACTCAGCACCAGGCTCTACGGCGCTAACGAAGTGGACCTGACCCTGGAAGAAGCCTCATTGATAAAAGAGCGCGTTGGCAAAGTCTATAACCCCTTGGTCTATGGTCGCACCTGCGACCTGCTCGAGGGTACAACCTCTAAAAAGAGATAGTTATACCCATTTCTTTTGCATATCTATGTCATATTTAGCGAATTGAAATTATTTAATTGTTATTAAGCTAGACACCCGGGTGGTTGCGGACGTAGAATAAGCATAAGAAAAACGGGGTATAGTTTGGGGGGTAGATATGGCTCGGCTTCCGGTTCCGGGTAGTGATGATGGTTCATGGGGGGATGTGCTGAATGACTTTTTGTCTCAGTCTTTCAATACTGACGGTTCTATTAAACCGACGGCTGTTGAAGACGCTGTATCCGACGCAAGTACAACCAAGAAAGGTATTGTGCAGCTGGTTGGTGACTTGGGCGGAACTGCAGGCAGTCCCACGGTGCCTGGCCTGGCCGGAAAAGAAAACACCATCACGGCTGGTACGACCGCGCACTACTGGCGTGGTGACAAAAGCTTTCAGGCGCTGGATAAGTCAGCGGTGGGATTGGCAAATGTGGACAATACATCTGACGCTGGCAAGCCGATCTCTACGGCAACTCAAACTGCCCTCAATCAAAAAGGTGTCTTGGCCTACGACGCCTACGTTGCCAGTACTACCTGGACCAAGCCGGCAGGTGCCAAGGTAATAGAGGTGTTTGTAATCGGCGGTGGCGGCGGTGGCGGCAAGGGCGCAACGGCTGCCTCTGGCGTAGTGCGGTTGGGTGGAGGCGGCGGTGCTGCAGGTGGTGTGGTGGTTGGGCAGTTCGACGCCAATGCCCTGACGGGAACGGTAGCGGTTACCGTCGGAGCAGGTGGAGCAGGTGGTACCGACCCAACTACTACGGGTACTAATGTTGGCAGTAGCTCTTCGTTTGGATCGTACGTTATAGCAAGTGGCGGCGGTGGCGGTTTTGGCGGTACTGCTTTTGGTGCCGGACTTGGTGGTAACCCGGGTGCTACTTCGTTGATTGTAGGAAGCGGCACAGCAGCAATCACAGGTGCCTTTGCAGCTACTGGTGGTGCGGGCCATGTGGGCGGCGGCGCGCCTGGTCGCTCTATCGATGCGGCTAACAGCCCTAACGCTTTTGTGGGTGCGGGCGGAGTTTCACCCGCGGGGGCTGGCGGAGCTAGTTCGACTTCTCAGGGCGGCGTAGGTGCCACTGGTGTAGCTGGCGTAGGAACTAATGGTGGCTCTGGCGGCGGTGGTGGCGGTTCACACACGACATCGGGTAGCAGTGGTGGTGCTGGTGGCGCAGGTGGTGCCAACGGTGGCGGCGGTGCAGGCGGCGGCGCTGGAACTGGCGCGGGAGTTGGGGGTAATGGTGGCGTGGGCGGAATGGGAACGGTAATAGTAATTACCTATGGGTAAGTCTAGGAGGTTTACATGACACCAAAACAGGTGGCCGAAATAGTCGAATTTATACTACAAATGCAACAACTGCCAGAGACTCTGGCTAAACTATCCGAGGAAGGGCGCGTAGAAGTTATCTCGCAGATGGAAGCGCGCAAGGCAGAGTTGGGCCTGTAACTTTTCTAGACAAGGTCGGGGTATATTCGCTACACTAAAGCATAAGTAGTAAGCGAGGAAAATAAAACAGTGGCACGACTTCCAGTCCCGGGTGGCGACGAGAACACGTGGGGCGCCGTCCTAAACGACTTCTTGGCAGCCGCTCACAATACCGATGGCAGCCTAAAAACTGCAGCAGTGGCCAGTGCCGCCACCGACGCTTCACCGACTGCTAAGGGTGTCGTCCAATTAACCGGTGACCTCGGCGGCACGTCTGCAAGTCCAACGGTGCCGGGATTGACTGCCAAAACGAACACCACGGCATTTGACGCTCACGTTGCTGACGCTGCCGTTCACTCGTCTGGTCGCGAGCTGGCCTATGCGGCGATTACGACTAACCAACTGGGAATTGTTACAACGGGCGCTGGACCAGGCTTTGCCGTAACTAACATCACCAACTTGTCGGTTACGGTGCCAGATACTGTTCGTCCGGTATATCTTTCGGCCATAGTGCACGTGACCAACGACACGGCAGGCGCTGGGGTCGTGGTCGGAATAATGCCCAGTGCTGGTACGATTGTGCTGCAAGTTATTCAGGCGTGCGCGGTTACTATCCCTACGGCAATTCGGCAGGAAGAGATTTATATAGAAGTACGTATACCTCCTCATACCCCTGATACTTATCGCTTGGTGGCCAACGTTACGTCCGGCAGCGGCAATATTGTGGCAACGTCTATTGCGCCTAGCTTCTTTAAAGCCGTAGAGGCGTAAGTAATATGGCTGTCCAACAGGTGTGTCGGACACGCGGCGTGGACCAGTATATTTCAGGTGAGCGTCATGTGATGTGGTGGCACCGGCTAGACCCACTAGATGCAGACGCCAAAATTGGCATGGCGTTGATACATGGTGCGGGTGGTACGGCAGATTATTTCTTTACAGATCCTATCTCTGGCTTGATTGCGCCCAACGCGGCGTCTACTAACCGCATGCCCGCTATCGCTACCGATGCAGGAGGCGTTATATCTTGGGGCAATAGCACGGCCATGACTGCTATGGACGCCACCATGACATATTTTCACAGCCAAATGGGTGCGCGTACCGATCAGGTTATATTGCTGGGTCAGTCCATGGGTGCCACGACGGTTCTGAATTGGGCACGGGCTAACATTTCCAAGGTAGCTGCTATTGTTCTCCATGTTCCCGCTGTAGATATTCAGGACATTATCGATAACAACCGGTCCGGTTTGGGTCCCAGTGTGACTGCAGCCTACGGCGGTACCCCGCCCGCCAATTTTAATCCAGCTGTAAATACTGCCACTTTTGCAGCGGTGCCCATTCGTATATGGTATTCGTCTAACGACATTGTTTGCGTGCCTAGTGTTGTAACGGCCTTTGGGACTGCTACTGGTGCAACCATGACCAACCTCGGCGCGGTCAATCACACCATCACCGGCATAGACATAGACGATATGACTACCTGGATCGCACAATATATATAAACAAACGGGCGCTCTCTACAGTGGTACCCTGGGGCCAAAAGTGCTACACTACTACTGATAAATATAAGGGGAAAACCTACCTATGATGTGGATAATTCTGGCAGTAATTGCGGTAGTTGTTATCGCTTTGATTGCAATGTACAACGGCCTTGTTCGGGCCAACGTCCGAGTTGACGAGGCTTGGAGCGACATTACCGTGCAGCTTAAACGCCGGTATGACCTTATTCCCAATTTGGTTAGTGCTGTCAAAGGCTACGCCAAACACGAAAAGGGTGTATTCGAAGAAGTCACCAAAGCCCGTACCCAAGCAATGGGTGCTAAGGGTGTAGAAGAAACTGCCAAGGCTGAAAACGCCTTTGAGCAAACGCTGAAGAGTTTGTTTGCGGTTGCCGAAAACTACCCAGACCTAAAGGCTAACGAAAACTTCAAGCACCTCCAAGAAGAATTAGTAGATACCGAGGACAAGATCCAGGCTGCTCGCCGGTTCTATAACGGATCGGCTCGTGATCTTAATATCAAAGTCAAAACTTTCCCTACTAACATCTTTGCGGGCATGCTTGGTTTTAAGGCACGCGCATTCTTCGAGGTAGAAGAAAGCGAAATGGCAAGTATTAGCAAGCCGACTAAGGTTGAATTTTAAGCAAAATCTCAGGCTGATTGGTCAGGGTAAGTTCTAGTGTACAAAGAAATAGCGGCTAACAAGCGACGAACAGTACTATTGATGGTACTGTTCATACTTCTGGTAAGCGTTTTGGGCTGGCTGTTTGGGCTGTATATGGGCCGGCAGGCCCTCACGCCCTATGTGCTGGCGGGGGCTGGGGTGTATGCGTTGTTTAGCTATTTTGTGGGCTCTAGCGTGGCACTAGCCTTTAACGGTGCCCGAGAGATAGCCAAAAAAGACAACCCCCGGCTGTGGCGTATTGTCGAGAACCTGGCTATTACCAATGGCTTGCCTATGCCAAAGGTATACCTCATAGACGATCCGGCCCCCAATGCTATGGCGACCGGTCGCAACCCTAACCATGCAGCTGTGGCTGCAACTACGGGCATCCTAGACGTTATGACCGATACCGAATTAGAAGGGGTGATGGCGCACGAATTAGGGCATATTAAAAACTATGATATTCGGGTGTCCATGATTGCTTTCGCCCTGGTGGCCATTGTCAGCATCATTGCTGACTTTATGCTTCGAATGGTGTGGTTTCGGGACAATGATGATGAGGGTGGGGGCAATACACTCTTCTTTGTACTGGGCATCGCTGCCGCTATCATTGCACCGCTTATAGCTGTCTTTATCCAGCTGGCAATATCTAGGCGCCGGGAATACCTGGCCGATGCCACCGGGGCGCTAACTACTCGGTATCCCGAGGGGCTGGCCAGTGCACTCGAAAAGATAGAAGCCCATGGTAGCGCCCTCAAAAAGCAAAATGCTTCTACGGCCCACTTCTTTTTTGCCAACCCGCTAAAGGGTAAGGGCCTATCTAACCTATTCAGCACCCACCCTCCGTTGCAAGATCGCGTTGCAAAGTTGCGACATATGAGTGAAGCTAAGTAAGAGAAAATCATGGCCACAAAAAAGAAAACAACCACCAAGCCAAAGCCATCAAAAGCCACTGTAGCGACACAGTCCGACAAGCCGCGCCAGCTCAAGCCATCCAAGAAGGCTAGATGGCGCGTCAAGAAGAATCAGCGCGCCCAGACTGCAGCGCTGCCCAATGGGTTCAAGGTTCTCAAGAAAGCGCTGCGCACCCTGGCTACCAACTGGCGACTGTTCGGCAGTATTATCCTGGTCTACTTAGTCCTATCTATAGTATTAGTGGGAAGTTTGGCGGCGGGGGGTAACCTGGGCGATACCAAAGAACAACTAGAGGTTGTCGAAGCTGGCCAACTGGATAAGGGTGTGACTATTGCTACTTCGCTGATCGGCACTGGTAACTCGGGCGAAGGTGGCTCGGCTTATCAGTCGGTTGTGCTAGTAGTGGTCAGTCTAGCAACCATTTGGGCGCTGCGTCAGGCTATGGCCGGCAAGCGAGCGTCTTTGCGTGATAGTTTTTATAAAGGCATGTATCCGCTGGTACCATTTGTGCTGGTACTGCTGGCCACTGGCTTGCAGCTTTTGCCGGCCCTGGTTGGTGTATTTTTGTTTTCTGCCCTTGGAGCGGCGGGCGTTCTGGGCAATCCGGTGTTGGGCATTGGTGCGCTAGTGATGTTGTGTGGCTTGCTGTATGTTAGCCTGTACCTGCTGAGTTCTTCGGTATTCGCGTTGTATGTGGTGACACTTCCGGACACCAGGCCCTTTGGCGCTTTGCGTACGGCTCGCCAGTTGGTGAAGTATCGCCGGTTTAGCGTTATTCGCAAGCTCCTGCTGTTGCCGTTTTTGTATTTTATAGTTGGGGCACTGCTGATGGTTCCGATTGCATTGTATCTGACACCATTAGCGCCACTGCTTTTCCTGATACTTACTATGTTTGGATTCACAATCGCTCACGCCTACCTGTATACCCTATACAGGGAACTCTATGAGTAGCACCCAGAAGCAGAAGCTGACACTTGCTCAGGCAAAAGACCGTGTAGCCAAGCTGCGAGTGCTCATAAATGACTATCGCTACCACTACCACGTGCTGGATGAGTCCACCATGAGCGAGGCCGCAGCCGACAGCTTGAAGCACGAACTGACAGAGCTAGAGACTGCTTATCCTCAGTTGATAACGCCGGACAGCCCCACCCAGCGAGTAGCCGGACAACCATTGCCTGGGTTTACCAAGGTGCAGCACAGCAGCCGAATGATGAGTCTAAATGACGTCTTTAACCGTACCGAACTAGAAGCGTGGGAAAAGCGTACCGAAAAACTGGCCCCCGGAAGGAACCCAGAATTTTTTGCCGACCTTAAGATGGACGGATTGGCCTGTGCACTGGTGTACGAAGACGGGGTTTTGACCCAGGCCATAACTCGGGGTGACGGGTTTGTGGGCGAAGACGTAACGGCTAACGTGACAACCATAGAGAGTCTTCCTATGCACTTGCGGCCCAGCAAGAAATATGATCATTTGCTGGTGGGCCGGACCGAGATTCGTGGCGAGATCATCATGTTCAAAAAAGACTTTGAAGCGCTGAACAAAAAGCGCGAAGCTGCAGGCCAGCCAACTTTTATGAACCCGCGCAATCTGGCTGCAGGTACTATTCGCCAACTTGACCCCCGGCTGGTGGCCGACCGTCCGTTGCAGTTCCGTGCTTATGACATCTTGCGTCAGAATACCAGTGACGTCCCTACCAACTCCTACGCGTACGAGGCCCTCCGGGCTATTGGACTGCCAGCTAACGTTCAGGCAACAATCATACGTAGCGTGGATGGCCTCATGGAATTTGCCGAAGACTGGGAAGAAAAGCGCCACAAGCTGCCGTTCCACACCGATGGCCTGGTGGTGAAGTTGAACGATCGCAAGCTATTTGCAGAGCTGGGATCGGTGGGTAAAGCACCCCGCGGCGCGGTAGCCTACAAGTATCCGGCCGAAGAAGCGACCACCATTGTCAAAGACATTCTGATCAGTATCGGCCGCACCGGCGCAGCTACGCCCGTGGCCGTATTTGACCCGGTGGTTGTGGCCGGTACCACCGTGCAGCATGCTTCGCTACATAACGCCGACGAGATTGCCCGCAAAGATATTCGGGTGGGCGACACCGTTATTATCTTTAAGGCCGGGGATATCATTCCACAGGTCCAAAAAGTCCTGACTGAGCTGCGGCCTAAAAATACCAAGCCCTTTCATATGGAAGGCGAGCTGGCCCGCGAGTTTCCGGATATGGAGTTTGTGCGTCCAGAGGGCGAGGCTGTGTACCGCGTCAAAGGCGCAACTGGCCCACTGTTGCTCAAGCGCGGGCTGCGCCATTTTGCCAGTAAGGGCGCACTAGATATCGATACCTTGGGCGAAAAAAACGTCATAGCTTTGGTAGACGCCGGACTGGTCAAGGACCTGGCTGACATCTTTACGCTCACCAAAGAACAAGTGTTGGGAATGGATAGATTTGCCGAAGTTTCTGCAACAAACTTGCTAAAAGCCATAGAGGAAAAGAAAAATCCAGAACTGGCCCGCTTTATCTTTGGCCTGGGTATTCGGCACGTGGGACAACAGACAGCTATTGATCTGGCTCAGCATTTTAAGCGGCTCGATTCTCTGGGGACCACCACGTTAGAAGAGCTTCGGGCGGTAGATGGCGTTGGCGACATTGTCGCAGAGTCTGTGGTGGTATGGTTTGACGAAGAAGAGAATCAAAAACTACTGGCAAAATTTAGGCAGGTGGGTGCTTGGCCACGAGACGCCAAGACGGTCCACGGTGCCCTGAAGGGCAAGCGGTTTGTAGTAACTGGCTCGCTCGAGACTATGGGGCGTGACCTGGCGGCCGAGAAAATCAGAGCCCTTGGCGGAACCTTTCAGTCATCGCTGGGCAAAGATACCGACTACTTGGTAGTGGGCGCCAACGTGGGTGCCAGCAAGCTGACCAAGGCCGAAAAATATGGCACCAAACAAATAGACGAAGCCGCACTACTAAAAATGCTGTCCTCTTAAGGTTTTGAAATCACGGCTAAATAGCTTATGCTCTAAATAATATGAAGCAAAAGCAGACAGTGCTGTACTGTTTTTCGCCGCCTGTTATGGTGGCCACCTTTCTGATAGAGAGTGCCTTGTTGGCATATGTGTTGTGGCGGTACAAAATGTCGCCAATTGTCAGGCTGATCAGCAGTGCATTGGTGTTCTTGGCTACTTTTCAGCTGGCCGAGTACTACGTCTGTGGAGGCACCGGCACCTCTGCTGCCCTGTGGTCACGCGTTGGGTTTGTGGCTATTACGGCTTTGCCACCCTTGGGGTTGCACTTGGTGCATCTGATTGCCGAGCGGCCGGGGCGCCGCTTGGTATACATTGCCTACGCCACGGGGCTGGCCTGGGCGGTACTGTTTGGCGCAGGCGACTGGGCCTTTGTGGGTCATGCTTGCGGCGGAAATTATGTCATCTTTGACTTGCGCGGCAGTCTGATGGAACTTTACTGCGTGTACTACTATGGGTGGTTGCTCGGGGGCATCGTGTTGGCGACTCGGTTCCTGCGCAAGGCCAAAAAGAAGCAGGGAAATGCGCTGATGTTGCTGGTGGCCGGCTATCTTGTGTTCTTGCTGCCGACCGCCACTGTTAATATCCTCAGACCAGAATCACTGATGGGCATACCCAGTATCATGTGTGGCTTTGCGGTAGTGTTCGCGTTTATACTGACATTTGGCGTCCTGCCCCAGGTAACGCCAAAGCCTAAGGAGGGAAAATAATATGCTAGAAGAGTTAACTGCCGCACTCGAAGACTATCAAACCAAATGGGCCACATTTATAGCCGATCGCTCTAACAAAGAGTTTTTTGCCTCGCTCCGGCCAACTTCGGTTGCATGGAAAACAACCGACCTGGCCGAATTCGACAAACTATTTGCCGAGCTAAAGGACCAATCAGACCAAATCCATCTGGGATGGATAAACGAACGCTGGCTGGCTAGCTTGCATCTGAGGGATGCCTCACTCCCCGGCGGTGTAACGCTTATCAAGCTCATGCAGCGTCGTCCTGGCTCGTCCGATGCCGTGGGGCTGGATCATGTAGATTTCATTATCCCACCAAACAGCTCGGCCAAAGCTGTCGCAGAGAAAGAAGATATGAAGTGGACCGAGGAGAAAAATGGCTTGCACTGTAAGTGGCTATCGGTATGGTTTGAGGGTACAGAGGCAAAGCTACGCAGCGAAACCGTCTTCAGGGTCTGTGCAGATGAACTAGTACATATAGAAAAACAGATACTTGCCTAGGGCAGGGGATTGGGGTTAGTTTGGAGAACAAAATGCACACTGCAAAGCGTCCGTTGTCTCTCAGGATTTTGGGCGTTGTAACCATTTTTGGCAGCGTAGCGTGCTTGGGGTTGGCTGCTTCGGACGTATCTGTAATAAGAGACACTTATAGCGTCTCCAACAGTCTTTCTGTCTTTCTGCCATTTCTGGTGATATCTATAGGGTTCGGTGGCGTGGGCGTGATGTGTTTGGTATCAAACCGTTTCAAGACTGTTTCGCTGCTGTTGTCACTATGGCTCGCCTTGATCATGATAGAAGTCTTGGCCATATTGGCTTCTTACTCGGTGTTTGCGCCTTTTGCCGGTGAGGTTCGGTTTAGCGTGCCCAGTATTGTGGCGCTGGGTGGGCTGTTCTTGCTCATCCTGAAGGCACGCATAGACGTAGGGAGAAGGGCAAGGTCCGATGATGTTTTGCCAATCTCGCCCAACCATCCACAGGCCGGCATTGTGAAGATCGAGCAGTACAAAATTCCGTGGGCTCAGGTTGCCCTATTGGGAGCGGCCACGCAGCTTCTGTTGATGGCCTTTATTGCAGTTCTGACGTCTATGAGTTTTATAGTGGCGCTCTACACTGCCATGATTTTTCAGAACGGATTGCCTGCACTGGTTTATTGTTGCGCTATTATTATCGCCTATAACAGTTTGAAGCATCGTGGGTTAGAGGCTGCGATGACGATTGCAACTCTGTCTATGACTACCTTGTATGCTGGCTTTATACTGCTTTCTAAATTGCCGGGGACCGAACTCAAGTATCTAAAAGGATACGAACTCACCCGCTGGGAGCGGCTGTATAGTAACCCGGCAGCGGTACTGGGTGGCATGTTCCTGGTCGGTGCGTTCGTGTTTGTGCTGTTTACCTATGTCACCAATGTATTTCGCTACAAAGTCGCACTTGTCGGTATTTTGGCGGTTGCCGTGCTGGGCCTGAACATTCTCGTCCAGTTATACGATCCGCCAACACCGGACTTTGTATACCGAAAGGTCTCAGATATAGACTGGGCAGTCTATCCGCGCTACCTACCGCCGGGGGTCCAAGAGGATTCAAAAGACATACCTTGCTCCAAAACAGAAGTAGCTGCTACCTGGTATGAATGCGGCTACCGGTTCGAGCAGTATCCTGGTTACCTGACGCTCACCACCCAAGCGCGGATCAAGAAGGTACAGGCTCAACCCCCGGTCACTGATATCACTTTTGCCCCTCAGAATTTTTTCGAGGTAACAGTGCTGAGGGACGACCCGGTGTTGGATCCTTATAAATACAAAGACGAAAAATGTGACTTCTCGGGACTGCGTCAAGTAGGCAGGTTGGGCCAGGCAGAGCGCAAAGAAGCCTCGCGTCGGCCCGAGCCCAAGCTACTTCGGTGCATAGCCGTGAAGACGCCCAAGGGTAAGGCGCTGTATTACGACTCGTTCAAGAACCACCAAGAAGCCGTGAGTGTACCTACGACTTTTTACCTTCAGCAGAAGGGCAATGTCGTTATGGTAACCATTGATTATCCAAATACCATCAAGGCAACCTCGCCATCAGCACTCTACTTGACCGACGCCAATTTCCAACTCGAACTCTACAGGTTTGTGGACGGTATTGAGTAAATAGGTTATGCTAATAGTAATCGTGCGCATTATGCGGCGAAGAAAAACAAACATCTTCACAATTTCTTGCTCCACACCAGCTGCAAGAACTGTGCAAAAATAAAAAGATGGGCGTAGTATCCGCCGCAGGGTGGGCGCGCACGAATAAAAGAACCGGCTTTTGGTCGGTTCTTTTATATGGCGTTTACAGTCGATATTTTAGGCAGTTTTGTCTGTGCGCGTCACTTCCCAGTCGCCGCTGATGATCTCTACGTCGTTGTTGTATTCGACAATCTTGCCACGAAGGGTTGTACCGTCTGGGTCTATCTTGAGCATGCCTACGCCGTAGTAGGCTTGGCCTTTGTAGGCGCCGCCTGGCGAGGCGTCTTCTTGCCAGTTGCCTGTTAGTAGATTTAGGTGGTCGTCTAGGCTCAGGCGGGCTACAAAGTAGTTGCCAGCAGGAGTAGCTATGCTTTCTAAGACCAGCTGGTTGCCCATTTGGTGGATCTTGATGTCGTACTCGCTCTTGCCGCCTTCTGGCTCTAGCTTATTTACGTACTCAAATGTGCTTTTCCAAGTGCCTGAAAAATCTAGCTTGTCTGCCATGTAGATGCTCCTTTATACCGTTCTAGTATAGCTTAGATCAAGACCTCAGGTTCACGGCAAATGAAAGCCCGTCCAATCGGACGGGCTTAGCTCTTGATGCCAGGATACGTATTCGTACTTGGTGGAGCATATCGGATTCGAACCGATGACCTCCTCGATGCCATCGAGGCGCGCTAGCCAACTGCGCCAATGCCCCATAGAAATTTCAGTTGCTTATTATACCAGTATCACTCGGTATAATAAAGGTGTCTCTCCGAATGGATAGACCCTGCCACGGCGGGACACATTAAAAGGACGGCCATGTTCGAAACACCAGGCGAGAGAAAGTTCTGGGCGGTCTTTGTGATTCCTATGATTGGGGTCATTGGTGCCATCCTGTGGAGCTACATCATCTGGGGGCTTGAAGCCGCTCAGTGGGTGTCGCTGCTCGGGACTCCACTGGTTCTGGCCTTTGCCTTCTCGTACATCGTGTTCCGCGACTCTAAGCAGCGGTGGCCTGGCTTGAGTGCCCGGCAGCGCGCCAAGAAGGTGCTCATGTTCGAGACATAAGACCCTTACCAGGGGCAAGCAACGTGACGGGCGTCTAGGGATAAGTAGTTGTTGGAGTGTCCAGCAACGAAGCATCCGGCACCTATAAGGTGTCCGCGATTCCCCCTGGACAAGGGACCAATTTTTACAAATCCTGTAATACTTGGTCCCTCTTCTCTTATATTGATACAATGGGGAAATGAAATCACTCAACAAACTCCCCGGCTCGTCCGACCAAGGTCGATGGGCTTCAATCTTTACAGTAGCAGCGGTGGTAATATTCGGCATTAGTGGCTGGGCTTGGTGGCATGTAGTCCGTAGCAATCCTGAACGAACTTTTTACTCTGCAATAGACAACAGCTTGCGCACGACCGGCATAAGCCGCCAGGTGACCCAAGAAAGTGGTCCGCAAAAGTTACATCAGGACGCCTACCTTAGCCAAGGTGCGCAACATGTCGCCCGCAGTACCAGTACTATCGACCAGACCGGCGAGGTCAACGCTACTATCAAAACCGAGTCTGTCGGTACGCCTACGGCTGACTATGTGCGTTATGCGCAGATAGATACCACTCAGAAAAATGCCGGGGGACAATCATTGGATTTTTCCAGCTTGCTCAATATCTGGGGCAAATCCGAGCCTGCTCAGGGTATGACCGCCGGTGACCTTTATAACGAATCAACGCTGGGCGTTGTGCCGGTTGCCAATCTGAATGTCCAAAAGCGCCAGGGGCTGCTCAAGCTCATCCGCGACAAAAACGTCTACGAAATAGATCAACAAAAAGTAGTGCACGCTATAGAAGGTGGTCGGCCATTCTATACCTATGATGTCAGTGTAAAGCCCGAGGCCTATGTGACTATGCTGAAGCAATTTGCTTCTGATATGAACCTTACCCACTTAGAGAGTATCGACCCTTCGCAGTACAAAGACGGCGAACCTATTGTCTTCAAGATCAAGGTAGACGTCTGGAGCCAGCGATTTGTCGAGATCCAATACCAAATGGGCAGCCGGATTGAAAAATATGGTAGCTTTGGCATTAATCGTGGTGTAACTATTCCGGAAAACACTATTCCAACTGAAGAGCTACAGGCCAAGCTGCAATCTATCCAGTAGCATAAGCGTTTAGGGTTATAATGCCAGTAATGAATGTTGTCGTAGACAATCTGCTCACTACTTACGAGCAAGCTGGCAAGGGTCCGGCAGTGCTGCTGTTGCATGGCTGGGGTGACAGTCAGGCTACTTTTGCCCAGCTAGCCAAAAAGCTTCAGACAACACACACAACTATAGTGGTAGATCTGCCAGGCTTTGGCGGCACGCAGCCACCACAAGAAACGTGGGGAGTGGGTGACTACGTTCATTTTGTGTCACAGTTTCTAAAAAAAATTGATGCCCCCAAACTACAGGGTATTGTGGGCCACTCCAACGGCGGAACCATTGCCATAAAAGGGCTTGCCACTGGCGAACTAAAAGCGGACATCCTGGTGTTACTGGCATCAGCTGGCATACGGGATGTGTACAGGGGCCGGAAGAAAATGCTCCGGCTGGCAGCCAAGACTGCCAAGCTAGCTACTGCGCCACTGCCTAAGTCGGTCCAGACCAGGCTGAAAAAGAAGGCCTATAAAGCCATCGGTTCAGACCTGTTTGTTGCCGAGCACCTGCAAGAAACCTTCAAGAAAATAGTAACCGATGACGTTCAGACAGAGGCCGCCACATTAAAACTGCCCACACTTTTAATATATGGATCAGAAGACACCGCGACGCCAGTGACTTACGGCGAGCTATTCCACGTGGCCATTGCTGGCAGCAAATTACAAGTGTTGCCAGGTGCCGGACATTTTGTGCACCACGACCGACTGGATGAGGTTTATGAGCTGGTCAAAGGATTCCTAAAATGAGAAAAACCATCAGTTCATTTTCTCCACGATACCCAAAGACGGTGATCTACATGTTGCAGAGTACCGAATACCAAATAGAACCTTACCTGAAATGGTACTGGCGAACACCCAGTTTTGGCGTAGTTATGAAACGGCGCGATCTGCAAAAGACCAAGGCGGCGAAAATGCTGTTACTAGCACTGGTGGCCGGCATGGGTCTGCAAATTCTGCTGGGCCTGTTCTGTATTGGCCTGTGGGCTAGGGGTGCGCATTATTCGGTCGGGATTAGTGGCGTTTGTTTGGTATGGTTGTCGCCGTTGGTGTGGGCGCATCTGATAGTGGTGCCGTTGTGGCTGGGGCGGGTGTTTATTACCAGGCCCAAAGAAAAGAAGCTGATTGCCGAGTCGCGTGATATTTTTGCCAAGCATTCGGCCACCACAATTGCGGTGGCCGGCAGTTACGGCAAAACCACCATGAAAGAACTGCTGGGCACGGTCCTAGCCGAGGGCAGGAAGGTGGCTATCACACCGGCCAACAAAAATGTGGCCAGCTCGCACGCTTTGTTTGCCAAAAAGCTCGCTGGCGGCGAAGACGTACTGGTTATCGAATATGGCGAGGGCGCGCCCGGTGACGTGGCTCGTTTTTCGCAGACTACTCGGCCCACCATTGGCGTTATTACGGGTATCGCGCCTGCCCACCTGGACCAGTACCCCACGCTGGAGGCTGCCGCTCGGGACATCTTTAGTCTGGCGGACTACCTAGACAACAGGCAGGTTTATGTAAATGCCGAGTCAGAGGCGGCTCAACCTTATATCGCCGATAGTCATATTACCTACGATGCTCACCATGTGGGCAGTTGGAAGATCAGCGGCGTAAAGGTAGGCTTCGACGGCGTCCGGTTTACCATGGCCAAAGGCAGCAAAAAGCTATCCTTGCATAGTGGATTGCTGGGGCGACACCAGGTGGGGCCATTGGCAGCTGTATCGGCAATAGCCGATGGCCTGGGGCTGAGCAAAAAGGACATAGAAGAGGGCGTGGCCAAGACTGTGCCATTCGAACACCGCATGCAGCCACGCCCGCTTGGCGGCGCCTGGATTATCGACGATACCTACAACGGCAATATCGACGGCATCAAGGCTGGCCTAGCCTTGCTCAAAGACTTGCCCGCCAAGCGCAAGGTGTATGTGACACCAGGTTTGGTCGATCAGGGCATAGAAACCGTTCGTGTGCATCACCACATGGGGCAGCTCATAGCGGGGGCCAATCCTGATCGCGTGGTTCTGATGGAAAACTCAGCCCGTCCAGCCATAGAAGCTGGCCTGAAAGACGCCGGCTTTAGCAACGAACTACATATAGAGGACAATCCTCTGCGTTTCTACACGGGAATGGAACACTTGGTGGCCGCCGGAGACCTCTGGGTGTTGCAGAACGACTGGACTGATAATTACGCATAGCGGTTATTACGTTAAGCTCGTCGGATGCCAATGATATAATGACTTTATGACTCAAGCCGAGAAAAAAGACACCACCATAGCTGATTTGGCTGGATCAATCGAGGAGCTTGCTCTTGCGGTTGGCACTGGCTTTAATGAACTTGGTGGACGCATGGATAAGCTTGAGGCGAACCAGCAGGAGGCTAACCAGCGCCTTGACCGACTCGAAGTTGGACAAACACGACTGGAGGAGAGTCAAAAGCACCTTGAGGAGAGTCAGGCTCGACTCGAAAAAAGTCAAAAGCACCTTGAGGCAGGCCAGGCACGGCTTGAAGTTGGTCAGAAGCACCTTGAAGGTGGCCAGCGTGAAACAAACCAGCGCCTGGCACGGCTTGAGGGTCGCCAAGAGGCGATCGAGAACGACATCAAAGAGCTCTACAGGATGCTGAACGAACTTAGAAAAGACTTTGATGAGTTCACTCAGCACGAGCGCGAGCATTTTGCAGATCTAGATGATTTCGCACAGCGTGTGTCAAAGGAAACGGGCATTCCTTATCGCCCAAAGCACGCTTAATTGCACATATTAATTGTATATTGTAATTGTAGTTTGGCCGCCGTACACTAGGCTTATGAAAACAATCGCCGTTATTTTTGGCGGGCAGTCTACCGAGCATGATGTCTCGATAGTCACGGCCATCGCCAGTATCATCAAACCCCTCGAACTAGCCAAAGAATACCAAGTAGAACCGGTCTACATTGCCAAAGACGGCTCGTGGTACTGGGACCAAAAACTAAAAGATATCAAGCTGTACCAGGGCACCGAGCTAGAAAGCTTTATGCACAAGGCGTCCAAAGTTCACTTGCTGTTCGACAACGGCCTGACACTGGTCAAATCCAGCCAATTCGCTGGCCGCAAAGCTTATAAAAAAATTGACGTGGTGTTTCCGGCAATGCACGGCACTCACGGCGAAGACGGCGATCTGATGGGACTGCTAGAAATGGCCGGCGTGCCGTATGTGGGCTGTGGTGTAGCAGCCAGTGCTATTGCCATGGACAAGGTCTTGGCCAAGCAGGTGGCCATAAGTCAGGGTGTGTCCAGCAACAAGTGGGTATGGTTTATGTCGCGCGAACTGGCACAAAATCCACAAGAGGTGCTGACGCGTATCAAGCCATTGAAGTACCCACTATTTGTGAAGCCAACGCACATTGGTTCTAGTATTGGCATTACCCGTGCGACAGACCCAAAGCAGCTCATGAATGCCCTGGAAGTGGCCGTGCACTATGACGACAAAGTGATTGTTGAAGAAGCAGTACCCAACCTTATCGAAGTAACGCTGCCTATTATGGGTAACGAGGATCCGGTGCCATCCTATCTGGAACAGCCCCTCGTGCAGAGCGAAGACTTCTTTGATTTCGAGACTAAGTATATGGGCCAGGGCGGCAAAGGCGCTGGCAAAAAAATGGGTGGCAAATTGGGTGCCCAAGGCTACAGCAAGGTCCCGGCCGAACTGCCCGAAAAGCTGTACAAAAAAGCCGAACAAACTGGTCTGGATGTCTACCGTGCACTGGGCTGCACCGGCACGGCTCGCGTGGACATGCTGATAGACAGCAAGAAAGGCGCAGTCTATTTCAACGAAGTCAATCCGCTACCCGGCAGCCTATACGCTCACAACTGGCGCCAAAAGGGTGTGTCTAACGTAGAGCTGGTGACGCGACTGGTCGGATACGCCGAAGCCCGTTTTGCGGCCCAGCAGCGTTTGCAAACTAGCTTTGGTACCAACTTCTTAAAGCAATTTTAGGTAAGGCTATGATTCGTACACATCTGCACCGCCTAACAAAGAAATTGCAGCGATCGTACGAAGTATACAATCGTATTGAAATATCCAAGTCTGCGCTGACGCACAACGCTGAATTTTTCGGCCAGCACAGTGGACTCCAGATAATCCCGGTGCTAAAGGGCAACGCCTACGGTCATGGTATCCAGCAAGTAGCCACAGCACTAAAAGGCGAATGGTTCGCTTATATTGCAGTAGATGGGTACTTCGAGGCGCTCAAGGTGCGTGCACATAATCCGCGCCAGCCCATTTTGGTTATGGGTATGATCAAGCCACAGAATTTTCCCAAGCTCAAGTTTCGCCAATTAGCTTTTGTCGTCCAGGACGAGGACACTCTGCACGCTCTGGGCAAGCTGGGCAAACGGGTCAAGATTCATCTAGAACTGAATACGGGAATGAACCGATACGGTGTTATGCCACATGAGCTGCAAAAATATATCGATCTCATACAGCAGTATCCGAAAATTCAGCTGGAAGGTATCATGGCTCATTTGGCCGACCCAGACGGAGACGACAGTCAGACCATTCACGCTGCCGTAAAATTGTTTGATACATCAGTAGAAAAGATACTGGCTGCCGGGTTGAAGCCAACGCTGTTCCACACGGCACAAACCGCCGGTGGGCCCCGGGCGCAGTCCGCCTATGCCAACGCGATGCGCCTGGGTATTGGTCTGTACGGAATCAACCCATTCCCACCCAAACATGCACTACATGACACTGTGCGGTTGCGTCCCGCACTGCGGCTAGTTAGCACCATTAGCAAGGTGCAACAGCTAGAGAAGGGCGATAAAGTGAGCTACAACTACACCTTTACCGCTCCTAAGGCTATGCGCATTGGCATACTACCGCTGGGGTATCATGAGGGGGTCAGCCGAGCGCTGAGCAATAAGGGCCAGGTCAAAATTGGATCACGATTCTACCCCATTGTTGGCCGGGTCTGTATGAACCACACTATAGTCGCTCTAGGGGATGAAAATGTTCATGCAGGCGATGAAGTAGTGGTGTATAGTAACCACTCGGCAGATCAAAATTCAATAGATACCATTGCAGTCCAGCACGGGCTGTTTTCTTACTCTTTGCTGACGGATTTGTCACCCGACGTACGTCGATATTTAATTTCTTAAGGAGATTCCAATGAGAACCAACATTGTGCATCCCGGGGCAGGAGAGCTTCGGTATGAAATCCGCGGCATTGTAAAGTTTGCTCAAAAACTAGCCAAAGCAGACGTAGATATTATCTGGGAGAATATCGGTGATCCCGTGGCCAAGGGCGAACAAATCCCTGACTGGATTCGTGATATCGTGGCCAACGAGGTGCGAACCGACGTGCAGTCTTTTGCCTATTCGCCTACCAAAGGATTGCTAGAGGCTCGTCAGTATCTGGCCCGTACACGTACCAAAGAAACGGGAATCGACCTAAAGTCTGAGAATATTATTTTCTTTAATGGCTTGGGCGATGCCGTAACTAAGGTGTACGCTTGGCTGCATCCCCGTGCCCGGGTGCTTGGTCCCAATCCCGCCTATCCTACGCATTCATCGCTCGAGGGTGCCCATGGCGGCTCGCCACAACTGACTTACAAACTCTTGCCGGACAACGGCTGGCTGCCAGACGTAGAAGACGTACGCAGGCAGGTAGAATACAACCCCAGCGTTTGCGCATTGCTGATTATTAACCCCGACAACCCCACTGGCGTAGTCTACCCGCGCGAAATACTAGAAGAGTTTGTGAATATCGCCCGCGAACACAACCTGTTCCTCATCGCCGACGAGATCTACGCTAACCTGGCCTATGAAGATAGCGGCTTTGTGTCTATTGCACAGCTGGCGGTAGGCATTCCGACTATGATCATGCGTGGCTTGTCCAAGGAAGTGCCATGGCCTGGTGGCCGGTGTGGCTGGCTAGAATTCTACAATGTAGACGCAGATCCAGATTTTGCCCGCTACGTGCAGTCTATAGAAGAAGCCAAGATGAACGAAGTATGTTCGACCACGCTGCCGCAAGCGGTGCTGCCTACTATTCTGAGCGACGAACGCTATCCGGCTCACCTTGCCGTCCGACGAATCCAGTATGCCAAACGTGCCCAACAAGCTTTGGAAGTACTTGGTACCAGCCCCGCACTCGATGTGGTTATTCCAAAAGGAGCGTTTTATCTGTCGGTGACATTCTCTGAGGAATTCATGAAGAAGCCTTTTGTATTAGCGGCGGCGAACCCCAAGGCTCAGGCGCTCCTAGACCAAGAATTGGCCAAAATTCCTGAGGATGCTTTTGACAAACGGTTCTGCTACCAGCTACTGGCGGCCACGGGTATTTGTACGGTGCCACTGACCACAGGCTTTAATAGTTACGTGCCTGGTTTCCGCATGACATTGCTGGAAGCTGACGACGCCAAGTTTTCTGCGACTTTGCAGCAAATAGTCCAAGCTGTACAATAGGCTCATGCTTTTTGACAAAGGGGCAAGTATGGCCGCTTGCATTAAATCAGCCGCCGCCGGGGTGGCTCTGTTGGCCATGCAGCTTGGTGTCACCTGTGCCCCTGCGTCATCCTCACCCCAGTCCACGGTGTCCCGCCAGTCTGCAGCCCGAGTGCTCCAGATCAATCACGCACCAGCTACCGTAGTGTTTGCCGAACTCAGTCCACCAAAGCCGGCTCTGGACTGTGCGGTTCGGGCCTGTCTGGCTCTGACGTTCGACGATGGGCCGGGCGAACATACTGCCGCCTTGCTCGATACCTTGGCTGCCCACCAGGCCAGTGCCACCTTCTTTATGTTGGGCTCACAGGCAGTGAAGTATCCAAACGTTGTACGCCGGGTGGCTCACGAGGGACACGAGATCGGCAACCACAGCTGGGGTCATGCCAACTTTGGGCCAATGCAGCAAGTGCATATTGCAGCGGATATTGCCCACGCCCAGCAGTCTTTCAAAGACCTGGGAGTTACGCCTCGACTGATGCGTCCGCCGTATGGCATCCACACTCCTGCTGTGCAGCAAGCCACCGAGATGTCACTAGCCTACTGGAACATTGACCCCAAGGATTGGGATGCTAAAGATCCGCATGCTTTGGCTCAGGCCGTCATTGCCTTGGCCAAGCCGGGCGGCATCGTGGTCATGCATGATATAAAATCGGTGACCGTGGCCGCTGCCACAGAATTTGTGGCTACCCTAAAACAACACTATCAACTGGTAACGGTCAGCCAGCTTATGGGTCTTTCGCTCCAATCCCCAAAGGCTGATATATTCGGACGCCATTAGCCCATTGACCTCTGTTGGCTACTTTAGTATTGTGTAGCAATGATTATGCGACATACTACCGCACGTACTCTTCTCGCCCGCTAGGGCAATTTTCTCTTTCACTAAGTTATAATGCAAACAAAGTAATACAAGTTGGTTTTTTATTATGAAACGATACATCCCAAAAGATATTGAGTCCAAGTGGCAAGACACCTGGGAACAGCAGGGCATCCACCGAGCCACAGAAGACCCCAGCAAACCTAAGCGCTACGTGCTGGAATATTTCCCATACCCTAGTGGTGCTGCCATGCACGTGGGTCATGTACGCAACTACACTATTGGCGACGCCATCAGCCGCTTTAACCGCATGCAGGGCTACAATGTGCTGCACCCCATGGGGTGGGATGCCTTTGGCTTGCCCGCCGAAAACTATGCTATAAAGACCGGCACCAGCCCGCGCAAGGCCGTAGACGAAAACACCAAGCGCTTCAAGCAACAGCTAACCCAAATGGGCTTTGGCTACGACTGGTCACGCGAGATAGACAGTACTGACCCCAACTACTACAAATGGACCCAGTGGTTTTTCAACCTGCTGTTCAAGCGTGGACTGGCTTATCAAAAAGAAAGCATGCAGTGGTGGTGCCCGGTAGACAAGACCGTGCTGGCCAATGAGCAGGTAGAAAACGGCCAGTGTTGGCGGTGTGGCAGCCAGGTAGAAAAGAAAGCCCTTAAGCAGTGGTTCTTCAAGATTACCGACTATGCTGACCGCCTAGAAAAAGATCTGGATGATGTTAACTGGACGGACAGCATCAAGACAATGCAGCGCAACTGGATCGGCCACAAGACCGGTATAAACATTACTTACAAAGTATCCAATGTCGCTAGTGACCAGGAACTGGCCGTCTTTACGACTCGCCCAGACACTAACTTTGGCGCTACCTTCTTGGTATTGGCACCCGAGCATCCTTTTGTGCAAAAAGTTATCAAACAAGAAATTGTCCCCACCGACGGTCCGTCTCATTGGCAGGCGGTAGAACACTATGTGCAAAAGTCACTGAACAAGAGCGAACTCGAACGCCAAGAAGAAGGTCGCCTAAAGACCGGCGCCTTCACCGGCTTCTATATAGATAACCCGCTGAATGGCAAGAAGTTGCCGGTATGGGTGTCTGACTTTGTGCTGGCTGGTTTTGGTACTGGTGCGGTGGTTGGTGTGCCTGGCCATGATATGCGTGATTTCCAGTTTGCGCAGCAGTTTGATATTCCTGTTCAGCGCGTTGTGGTGGGTCCAGACGGCGACGAATCGCTGGTGACTAAGCCCGAGCAGGTACAGGAAAAGACTGGCAAGATGATCAACTCAGATTTCTTGGACGGCCTGGACATTCACGAAGCCACCGAGAAAATGAAAGACCACATGGAAGAAACCGGTATGGGCGTGCGCGTCCATAGCTACCGTATCCGTGACTGGCTGATCAGCCGCCAACGCTATTGGGGCGCACCCATCCCTATTGTCCACTGTCCCACAGACGGAGCAGTGGCGGTACCAGATGACCAGTTACCCGTGGTTTTGCCAGAAGTGAAGAGCTATGAACCATCAGGTGATGGCCGTAGTCCGCTGGCCAATGTACCAGAGTTTGTGAACACTACTTGCCCCACCTGTGGCGGCCCAGCCGAGCGCGAGACAGACACCATGGACGGCTTTGCCTGCAGTAGCTGGTATTTCCTGCGCTTTGCCGACCCACACAACAACGACCAACCCTTTAGCCCAGAACAGGCCAAGTTTTGGCTGCCGGTAGACGACTACATCGGCGGAGCCGAGCACGCCGTGATGCACCTGCTGTACGCTCGTTTCTGGACCAAGGTGATGTTTGACGAAGGCCTGATAACTTTCCAGGAACCCTTCAAGACACTGCGCAACCATGGCATGATTCTGGCCCCCGACGGCGCCAAGATGAGCAAGTCCAAGGGCAACACCATAGAGCCAGGTGTTCTGATCGAACAAGGCTACGGTGCTGATTCTATCCGTATTATGGAACTATTCATTGGCCCCTGGAACCAGGTGGCCAACTGGAGCGTCAAGGGCATGGGTGGCGCCCATCGCTTCTTGCAGCGCATCTGGACACTGGTGCAAGAGGCCGCTGACGCCCCCAAAGAATCAGCCGGCGACGTCAGGGCTCTACAGCAGTCACAGCACCGTGCCATCAAGCGCGTAACCGAAGACCTGCATGAGCTGGGCTTCAATACCGCCGTGGCCGCGCTGATGGAATACATCAACGAATTGTATAAGCATAAAACAACTATTCCGGTAGGCTCAGACGAGTGGAACCAAGGGCTGGTCGCCCTGATACAATTGCTGGCTCCATTTGCTCCGCACATCAGCGAAGAGTTGTGGCAGCAATTGGGCCAAGAAGGCTCAGTGCATGTCAGCACCTGGCCAGAGTGGGACGAGACATATCTGCAGCAGGACACCATGAAAATTGTGGTGCAGGTAAATGGCAAGCTACGTGCTCAGATAGAAGTGTCTACAGATGCGACAGAAGATACTGTAGTAGCGGCAGCCAAGGCCGACCCCAAAGTGGTCGGCTATATAGAAGCTGGCACCAAGAAAACTATCTATGTCCCCAAAAAACTCATAAACTTCGTGGTCTAGCCATGGGACGGGCGTGGGAATAAAAAGCGTGGTAGGGCGACAAGCAAACAGGACAAAACAGAAATAGAAGGGTGCGGGTCAAAGACCGGCAGCTTCTATTATTCTGTTCTCTCCTCTTGGCTCGTCGCTCCCACGTTGGTTAGACCAGCTGTCCGTACAGCATGTACAGCGCGGCTGCGCCGAAGACCAGCCCGAAGGCGGTCTCGGTGACGATCTCGAAGTTGGTCATCCCCTGGGGGTGGACTTGGGCCTTGTAGTGCCAGTAGAGGTTCAGCATGACCGCGATGACCACCGCGACAGCAGCTGCGAAGATGAGCGTAGGACCACCGTTGAGGTAGATCATCCACTCGCACAGCACGAAGCCTGCCAGGGGGACGCCCAGGATGAACAGATCGGCCTTGATGGCATCGTGTCGGCTCGACAGGTGCTGGAGTCGCGTGGTGAAGTAGGGGCCAAGGGCGTGCACCAGAGGAACGGCACAGAAGGCCACGACGTACAGGTGGACTACCAGCATGAAGAGGGCAACGAGAATGGGCATGTCACTCGCTTTCGAGGGGGGAACAGATTGGTTGGGATTAGGCGGAGTGGTAGTGCCTTAAGTGCTAAAGCGCCACTACTCCACCTAATCTTCCTGTTTGCTTGTCAAAAAACATCTCTATAAGATAGAGAAGACACTATTATACAATACTTTTATAAATATTTCAAGCAAAATATAAAGAAGGACCAAGCTGAGCGAGCGGTGAGAGTGCGGTGGCACCCAAAAACGCGGGAAAGCTTGGTCCGGGGTGCCTAGGAGGGCAAACCTTTGATCTTCCGAACCATTCGGAAGTATCCCCTATGGGGCAAGGGGCCTAGGCGGGGCAAAGAGGTGGTGATGGTTAGCGGCGGAACTCGCAAGTCATTCTGAGGGTCTCTCCCTCGCTGAAGATCTGGACCTGGGGGTAGCCATCTTCACGCACGGGCGTGACCGACACGTAGACGTGCAGACCACCGCCTTCGATGTAGGTGAAGATGGGATCTTCGTCGACAGTCGGAACGGTCAGGAATCGGACGATGGGGTAGTATCCCTCGTCGATGGCGTGCTGCGTCCCTGCGTCAGAGTCGAAGACCGAGAAGTCTTCCGATTCCGAATAGTCCGGATGCATCAGTGCCGGCTGGATGCCGACCATCAGGTCCAGCTTTAGGCGGGAGCCGGCGTACGTGGCGTTGTACCACATGCCGTCGTGCAGGTCGATCCGCGTGTCGAGGTTGCCGGTGACGGTGTGGGTTATGGGCTCGGGCGGGCACCAGAGATCCTCTTGCGAGGACTCCGAGGGTTGGGCATCTGAACCGACATGGCTCAGTGCGAACGGGACCAACAGGCCCAGGCCGATCAGAGCTGCCGCGGCGGCTATGACAAGACGAGTGCGCATGCAATCACTTCCTTCTAGGCGTGATTTGAAAGGACAAATCTACATATATTTTATAATAAAACTCTTCAAAAGTCAATTATACCCCCGTAAACTGTATTTACTACTCATCGTAGCCAAGAAAGGCATCGACGTCTTGCATAAGGGGGTCTGAAGGCAGGTAGGCATCGCCTGCGTGATCGATGGGTGCTTCGACCACTATTGGTTCGGCGGGCGGCGGTGTTGGTGCTTCGTTGTTGCCGCTTACGAGGCGCCAGGCACCATACCCAACGATGCCAACTGCTGTGCCGCCAACGGTAAGTACAATTTTCCAGATGCCAAGCGCTTCTCGCTGAACTTCGCCATCTTCAAACTGCACGGGACGGCGGCGATCATAAGTAATCTGGCCAAGGCGTACGTCCTTGGCTGGCGTGGCATCATCGTGTGTTATTTCGGACATAGACGTAAATATTAACACATAATAGACTTCGTGTCAATATTTGCGTCTTGTGCTTATCTATATAAAAAGGTATACTAGGGCTAATATTCATCAGATTAAGTAGCAGGAGTGCTTTTTAACCATGGGTAAACCAAAGAAACGAACCAGCCCACGCCGCACTGGTACACGCCGTAGTCACCTTGTCCTTAAATTGGCCCGTGCCGTCAATGCTAAGTCGCCAGTAAAGGCCCGCACTACAAACCGCGAAACCGGTAAAAAATCGGCCTAGTTTTATAACCAGTAGCGTATACTGGGGATAAGCATGATAAGAGGATAGTTAACAACATGGCATCGAACCGACACCTTGGCCGTATCATCGCACTGCAGACCTTGTACGAACAAGACTTTCGCTTGGATTGTCAGGACACGACTTTTGACCTTGAGTCAGTATTGGCGCGAAACATCAGCCGTTACAAAGATATGGTTGATGACCAGGAGTTCATCCGGACACTGGTTTTTGGCGTCGAATCCAAACAAACTGAGCTTGATGCCATTCTGCAGCCCGTTGCTCCAGAGTGGCCTATTGACCAGATTGCTCGCATGGATCGTATCGTTTTGCGCATGGGTGCTTACGAGCTTATCTATGGCGACGGTGTGCCACCCAAAGTTGTTATCAATGAAGCTGTTGAACTAGCCAAGGCCTTTGGTGGGGAAAACTCTAGCAAGTTCATCAACGGTGTCCTTGGTACGGTGTTGCGCGAGCGGGGTGGCGAAGAAGGTGCGTCCGAGGGAACTCCTGCCAAACCCAAGAAAGCAGAACAGAATGAAGAGACCTAAGCCATTACAAAAGCCCTTGCAGGGCTTTCGAAAGTTTGTACACAAGCGTCGTCCCGCTATTAGCGAGGTTGTGCGCGAGCCTACCGCTGGCGGCATTATTTTTCGTCGCAATCCCAAGTCCAAAGACATAGAGATCTTGCTAATCCAAGATGCCAAAAATCGGTGGACCATCCCAAAGGGCCACATAGAAGAAGGCGAGACAGCCAAAGAAACAGCCGAGCGCGAGATCAAGGAAGAGACTGGTCTGCAAAAGATGAAAGTCCTAAACTGGTTAGGCAAGATCAATTTCCGGTATCGTCGCGGGTCTAGCCTGGTGCTCATGACCACCGAGATATTCTTGGTGCAAGGCCAGGGTGACACCGACGACCTCAAGCCAGAGGATTGGATGAACGGTATCAAATGGTTCCCGGCTACCGAAGCTTTGGACAAGATAGAGTACGAAGATATCGGCAAGATTATATTATTGGGGCTTAAAAAGATTAGACACGCAGGACTATAGAGGGGAACTTACTTAGAGTTTTATGGATTTTTCAGCATATCAAGCATTTGCCAAAGACAAGTTAGATATTACATTTAAAGATTTAGAGTTGTTGGTAACGGCGTTTACTCATCGTTCGTATGTAAACGAACACAAGAAAACCGTCAAAGAGCACAATGAGCGCCTAGAATTCTTGGGCGACGCCGTGCTAGAACTGGTGGTCACCGAGTATTTGTTCACTCACCACGGCGAACCAGAGGGTATTTTGACCAACTGGCGGAGTGCTTTGGTACGCACCGAAAGCATTGGTGCGGCAGCTGCTCGCTTGGGTTTTGAACCTCTGCTACGGCTGAGTCGTGGCGAAAAGCGGGGTACGGCTCGTGCCCGCGCCCAGATACTGGCCAACTCTTTCGAGGCAGTGATTGGGGCTATGTATCTGGACCAAGGATATGATGTGGCCAGCGAGTTTATAGCCAAAAACCTATTGATAACCTTTGACGATATCCTCAAGTCAGGGTCCTGGATGGACCCCAAGTCGCACCTGCAAGAGCTGACGCAGAGCCAGGAAGGGCATACGCCTCAGTACAAGGTGCTCGAAGAGGTCGGTCCTGACCACGAGAAGTCCTTTACGGTTGGGGTGTTTGTGAACGGCAAAGAGCGCGGCAAAGGAATGGGTCCCAGCAAGCAAATGGCTCAGGTGGCTGCAGCCGAAAATGCCCTGCACGCTATCCAAAAAGATTAGAAACCGTTTACTCTCCTAGCTCTACATGGTGGCATCTAAAGCTGGGAGAGTTCAGAACGGGCTGCGGGGTGGGGTTGCCGGTGAGGCACCTTGTTGCCGCCGCTGGCCCGTTCTGATCTCTGCTACTGGGTACGACCCTGGGGCGTCACCACCTACAGCGGCGGGGCCGTGCGGCGCTCGTACTGAGCGACATTCACGACCGTCTGGCCCAGATGCTGCAGCACCGTGAACACCGCGACGAGGTCGTGGATCTCGAGGCGCTGGGGCTCCGGTTTGTGCGTGGTGTAGAACGTGAAGCTGAACACGCCATGGGTCAGGAGGGTGTCGGCGATGTGGATGATCTGGTCGGGGCTCTGCACCACGCGGTCGGGGAGAAGCTCCTTGAGCTCGACTTCCACGTCCGAGGGAAATCCCTCGTCGAAGATGACGAAGGCCTGGGTGGTGTTGCCGCTGGGCGGGTTGGTCTGGTTGTCGAACTCGATGACAGTGGTCGGGGTGGTGTCGGTGGGCATGGTGCCTCCTGGCAATCATGGAACAGCTGTTCCGGGTGAGATAACTGGAAATACAGACAATTTAATTTAAAAAGTGCCTGTATTTCCAGTTATCGGTAGCAGAGATTGGTAAGGTGCTATCCCTAAGGGAATAGTGTATATAATTATACAATAAAATACCAAATAGTCAATATACCACCCCAGATCACCAAAAATTAAGCAATGATTGACTACAGGGGTGGTTCTCTGGTAAAATAGGTCAGTTAATCATATAAATCCTAATGGGAAGATAGAGAACATAGAATGTTAGCCATTCGTATGCAGCGTACTGGTCGCAAGGGCCACGCCCAATTCCGCGTAGTCGTCCAAGATTCACGCCGGACCCCAACCAGCGGCCGTGTTGTAGCTGCTTTGGGCCACTTTAACCCTCATACTAAAACAGCGGTTATAGACAAAGAAAAAGCAGCCTACTACCTAGAGCATGGTGCGCAGCCTTCTGACCGTGTAGCTCGCCTGCTGAAAAATGAAGGTGTCAAGTTGCCTACATGGGTCAAACTACCCACTGCCAAACAGGGCGCCACCAGGCACGCCGAAAAACTGCGCAAAAATCGCCCTGCAGAAGAAGCCGCCCCTAAAGAAATACCTGCTGAAGAGCCAGCCGCCGAAGCCGCAGAAGCTTCAGCCAAAGAAGCTCCCGCACAAGCAGAACCTGCAGCCGCAGAAGAAAAACCCGCAAAGTAAACTACTACACAGGCAGAAAAGCCAGGCGCCCGCAGCCTGGCTTTTTGCAGTGGCCTTGAAAGGCGTGGTGTATAATAAGATAGTCTGAAATCTGTAAACATGGAGGAATGGCTGACAATATGAGTGCGACTATCGACCAACAATTTATCGAATACATTGTAAAATCATTGGTAAGTAACCCCGACGCCGTCACAATCGAGCGCCGGATAGATGAGAAAGGTGTTTTGCTAGAACTAACCGTAGATGGCGAAGATCTAGGCCGGGTTATTGGCAAACGTGGGGCAACCGCTCAGAGTCTGCGTACCCTGTTGCGTGCCCTGGGTACTAAGAACGATGCCCGCTATAACCTAAAGATTGTAGATGTTACCGGTGGAACAGGCCCCGCATCTGATGATGGCGCTGCCGCCCCTGCGGACGACGCTGCTGCAGATGATGCCCCTGCTGATGCTACTGCCGCGGAAGAACCCGAAGAAAAAGAGAGCGAAGTAGTAGCGAACACTCGCAAAGAACTAGAAGATTTAGACGACTTAGATATCTAGCAAGCTAGACGACATATCACGATAAGCCCCCAGATCAACTCTGGGGGTTTAAAAATTTATCGTCGTCACTACCAATCACCTAACTATGTATTAAATGTGATAAATCCTGTAGTAGTTTCTGTGTGGATCTGTAGATTATGTAGGTTGTATCTATTCATAAGGGGGTGTGTAGTGAGCGACGCTGGTTACTTTGTGGTTGAGCGGGGCAAAAAAGTTTTCAAGGATGATTCGCTGTCGGTAGGCCGTGTTAAGACCAAGAGGCTAAAGGTAAGTTCGCGGGCCGACATGAGTGTGGTCATACCGGTTTTCGAAAGACCAGAGGTTATTGCGTGCCTAAACTATTTGCTGTGCAGCCTGGAGGACGCAGGTAAGTCGGCTCACATTGTAGTGGTAGATCAGTCGTTGCATAAGGAAACACGGGATGTAATTTACCAGGGCTTACAAGATATCAGGGCTCGGGCGGGTGTTGCATCGATTGTGTACCACTTTGATGCCACGCTTACTATTAGTACTGCAAAAAATAAGGGCACTCAACTCTTGCAGGAGAGCAGTCAGATCACATCTATCGGAAACTTTTTGCTATTCATAGACTCCGATGTGTATCTGCCGCGCAAGACCATTCAGCTGCTCTGGGAGAGGGCTGACGAGCACCCTGAGATGAGTGCTTTTGGGTTTCCGTCTATGTGGCTTCGTGATTCGACGGATCTGGCATATCTTGATCATCCACCAGCCTTTGACCGGCTACCCAGAGAGCTTATAAACAAGCCCGAAGGGTCACTATTACGACAGGGTATGCTCTTGCGTACCAAGGGAGTGGTGCAGGTGCCGGCTATTCATGGCTGCTTCTTTGCTGTACGCACCCCTGTATTCTTAGAAGTAGGAGGTTTTCACCCCTTCTTTGGCATGCATGGAGAACACGTGGAGCTTTGCGCGCGCTTGACTGATCTTGGGTATCACATGGCGTATATCATGAGTTCGGTCATTTTTCATGACGATAGGACTACACTACAATATTCGATTATGCGCAATCTCCCTGGTCGCGAGCGTTTTCTGCTGGCTACCTTGGTGGCAATGGCCGCAAGGAACGAAATGCGAACCAACCATGAGGCCGAGGAAGTGTTCTTGAATCTGATGAGACGCAAGTGGCTAAAAAATATTGGAGTCAAAGATCAGCACATAGAACTCACCGTGGCGCTTATCCTTGAGCTGGCAGAGCTCCTGAGGCACTTCTATCATAAGGGGAGGGAATTTGTGGACCGGGCCCTGCAACTGATTGATCGTAACCGTATTCATCTAACAATAGATAGATACTTGGCAGAGACAATTGAATATATAAGCCAAAATGGCGAAACCTTGGCATCTATTTTCGTTTCAGCACCTCGCCATAAAGAGCTCTACAAGCTTCACTTGCAATAAAAGAAGAGTTGCGGTACAGTGAATTCTAGTCTATACAAAGACTAATACTTTTAAAACAAAAATGCGTCAAAGCTCATTGCGAGCCACCTTGGTGGGAGCTTTATATGTGACAAATAGAACCCTTTTACAGGGTTCTATTTGTTTTGCGCAGCAAACCAGGAAGAACCCCACAAAAAGGGTTCTTTTTGATTGCGCAGCAAACCAGAAGGAATCCTATCGTAGGGTTCTTTTTGATTTGCAGAGCATAAATGAGAGAAGGCTCGTTGACGTTTGTACGGCATTTGTGGGAGTATGGGATCTATCTTGGGAGAAGTATCTCCGAGATAATGTGTGATTCTCTGCCGCCAACCTATAGTTTCAGGAGAAGATATGACTCGGTCCACCCTATCTGGGGTAAAGCGGAGAGTAAATCCGCGGTGGACGTATCTCTGTCAGTCCGAAGACGGCTATATGTTCTATGTCATGTTCAGGGTGTACGGTTTGCCTCGTCTCTTCGGGGGCTGGGCTGACGACGCTGTGTTGAGTGAGCGCCAGGTGTGGGGCACCGGCTACAGTCGGTCCTCGGGCCATTTCAAGATAGACGCTTCTGAGGGCTCTCTCTTTGCCAGCCCCGAGAAGGCCCTGTATGGCCATACCTGGCTGCCTGCGCTGGCCACGACCCACTATGACATTACGGTCCAAAAAGACCACGCCGTGGTGCTACGTCGGCTTGACTGGGGAAGGCCCCTGGGATTGCGTGCGGCACTTGGTGGATTGGTGCCCTTTAGCGGCAAGTAGGCAGAGAAATAACCCTGGGGGGGAAGAATGATGAAATCATTTCATTCTTTCCCCCTACAAACACTGTTGTGATATTGACATAAGGGTATGAGACTCCCTGATACTTTTATGCTTCTGATAAGATGATACTCATGAAGATACAGATTATTTCACTATTTCCAGAGATGTTTCCGCCCGTTTTGGAAACTAGCATGCTCTACAAGGCCAAAGATAAAGGCATTGTGGAGTATAGCTATATCAATTTGCGCGACTTTGGGCTGGGTACTCGCAAAACCGTAGACGACACACCTTATGGCGGTGGCGATGGCATGCTGCTCAAGCCAGAGCCGCTGTTTGCGGCGGTAGAACACGCCAAGCAGCAAGATTCTGATGCGCTGGTGTATCTGATGACGCCCCGAGGCGACCGTTTGGTGCAAAAGCGTGCCCAGGAGATTGCCGATGAAGACAGCGGGATGATTATTATCTGTGCCCGGTATGAAGGCTACGACGAGCGTATCACTACTCTTGTAGACCGGCAGGTAAGTATTGGCGACTTTGTGCTGACCGGCGGCGAACTGCCAGCCATGATGCTGGTAGACGCTGTTGTCCGGCTAATCCCTGGTGTTTTGGGCGGCGAAAAGAGCGCCGAGATAGAAAGTTTTAGCGACGGGGACAATCTGGAGTTTCCGCAGTACACTCGCCCCGAAGACTTTCGGGGTATGCAGGTGCCAGAAGTATTACTGAGTGGCAACCATGCCCAGATAGAAGCTTGGCGCCAAGAGCAGGCGAACGCTCAAACAAGATAAGGGAGAGCAGCTGGAAAGAATGTCTAGGCCGTTTGTGAGAGGAGCTGTCGATAGACGCTAATATAGCCTTGAACCATTTTCTTGGCAGTAAAGTTAAGCTCTACATGGTCACGGCATCCCTGACGGTCGAGCCCCTCGACTTTCTCTACATAGTTTGCCATTTCATCCACGGTTTCACCCAGGTAGCCGGTGCGCTTTTCCTCGTCCTCGTTGATAAGCTCTGGTAATGCACCTCGTCTTCGGCCCACTACAGGTACGCCAGCGGCCATGGCTTCTGCTACAAACATCCCAAAGGCCTCGGGCCAGTTTATGGGTGCAACAAGCGCATAGGCATCGCGTAGTAGCTCGTCGCGTTCGGCGGGTGTGATTTCGCCTATGTATTCGATGTCTTTACTGCTGTCGATGGCGGGTTCGACTTCGGTCTCAAAGTAGTCTCGGTTTATCGGGTCAACCTTGGCCGCCATGATAAGGCGTCTGCCGGTCTTTTTGGCAATTTCTATGGCAGATAGCGGGTCTTTCTCGGGACACATACGGCCTACGAACAGTAGGTCTTCTCCTGGCGACTCATTGACTTCGTACTCCGGAATCTTGATGCCATTATAGACAGTGGCTATGTAATTGAGATCTGGCGCTGGTTCTCGCTGTGCATTGCTGATGCTCACAAACGGTGCGTCTGGGTAGTTTTGCTGGAGTCTTTTATACATAGAAAGGTCTAGTCTGCTGTGGGGCGTGCAGACGAGCGGTATCGTAAGATTCATGATACGGCTGGCTCGTATCACAAGCTCAGGGGGGAATGTGTGGGTGTGAATGACATCGAATGCGTCCTGGTTGTCACGAATATGCCTTAGGCCAGCCTTGAGTGCTGTTCTGTTGAGCCTTCGGCGTGTGTCAAAATCGGCAGCTTCAGGCAACACACGTACTGCATGGGGCGTTGTGGCGTGAAGTGTTGCGGATGTCTCTGAGTCGCCGCTGGCAAAGAGTGTTACGTCATGGCCTTCCTCTACCAAACCCTCGGCTAGGTTAGATACTTGCACCTCGGTGCCACCGTACCGGACCGGCGGTACTCGCTCATCTGACGGCCCTACAATACCTATACGCACTACAACACACCTTTCTTTTAGGGAGAATATTAGGGGGGTAAATGTATCAGCTTGAGGCATAGTGGTACTGCCAGAAAGCTCACAAATAATTTTTGTGATATGTGATGTCGCAGCAGCAGGCTCGTCGCGATTTGCGGCTCCCGCCGGACATCTATCCTTACTGTTAAAAAGTTAACATTATCATTTTGCGTTTTGTGGCATGAAGATTGGTATAATAAGACTTTGAAATAGAAGGAGCCATTATGCGTTTAAGGAGTTTTATCAAGCCGGTTTACGCTCACTGTGATTTGCCTTGTGGGGTGTATGATCCTGCCCAGGCCCGTATAGAGGCAGAGTCGGTGCACAAAATACTAGAGAAATATAAAAGCTTGGACCACGAAGAAGACAGGTGGCGAGCGGTATTTATTAAAGAGCAGCGGTTGGAACTGGTGAAGCACCACTTGTGGGTGCTGTGGACTGACTACTTTAAGCCCGAGCACCTAGAAAAGCACCCGGACCTGCATGATTTATTTTGGAAGGCTACCAAGCAGGCCGGTGCGGTCAAAAAGATCACTGACGTGGATGAAAGCCAGAAGCTGTTAGATCTGATTGATGAGATTGCCAAAGTTTTTGCCGCCACCAAGTCGTAGACGCCCACTGGCTGTCAGGCAGATTCATGGCCACAGCATGTTGCCCGTACTTCCCCCGGGTACGTTTGTCGTGGGGCGGCGATGGTTTATGCGGCTGAGCCCGGGCGACGTGATTATTTTTGAGCACAACGGCAAAGAAAAGATAAAGCGCCTAGACCAACTGCAGGATGACAGGATTTTTGTGCTGGGGGACCATTCAGAGACAAGTACAGATAGCCGGCACTTTGGGTGGCTGCCCAGAGAATTGGTTGTGGCCAAAGTTTTCTGGCCTCATTCTCCACGCCATCGAGCAGAAGGCGTCGAGCGATCCTGACTGCCTGCCATTGTATCTGTGTTTTATTTATTGCATAATATCTAGCTTGGACTTTAAAATATTGGTACTACACCGTTTGGAAGCGGCGTTTTGTTGCCTAATTTAGGCAGCAGCACGCCGTTTCCGAACAGGATACTTACTCTTGGATCATCCAGGGGAACATAGGCTATCCTTGCGGCAGACAGAAGGGAATGTCTCATGGAGGCCCTTAGGCCAAGCGAAAGGGCTATTGGAGCTTCTCGCCGGCCACTCGAGACAAGAAGTGCAGGCCCTCATCGAAGCGGGTCATCTGCTGAAGATGATGCTTGGCAAAGATGTTGATCTGTCACAGGTTGACGTGCTGTCCTTCAAGGAGGGGTTACGGCCATTCGATCCGGCCAGTGCGTTCACCTCGCACGAAAAGCTGGCCAGTGCGTTTCTGGAACGTGCTCGCGTACGCCGTTGGCCGTTCACTCCCCGACAGCTTCAGGAAGTCGTGGACAAGCTGCCGCTTCATCCTTCTCATGGCCTGTCATGCTACTCTTTTGACATCTGGCTCGGTGATTTCGAGAGAACCTACAAGGAGCTATGGCTCTGGATGGGTGACGTCCTGGGTGTTGATGTGGTGCATGAGTGGCGCGGACTTTTCTGGGGCCGTGATCGCATGCAGCTTCTGCCTGGCGTCCGGCGTTATGTCGAGGGGCAGCCATCTCTGGGAGTAGTGCGGCTTGATCTGGGCGCTCATTGGCCTGGTGGCACTACGGGTCGCGTCTTCACCAGTCCGGCTAGCGTCCGTCGTTCAGAGAGTTCTCCGGGCCTCGAGCTGCTGGCTGCCGCGGCGCTGCACCCTAAGTGGTACGTGCGCACTGGCTCCCGCCTGGTTCCTGGTATCTGGCTTCCGGGTCTGCAGATCAGGGCGCGCGACGATGCACCGTGGACGCACGTGCCGCTCATGCGGTGGGTGGACGCCGAGCACGAGCTGTTCATGGGCGAGGCGCTTGACTCGGAGTCGCGCGGGCCATACTCGATCCCCGTGATCGTGGAACGCCTGTAGTTACCAGCCATTTGTCCTTTTGGGTCCGGATGGCACTGTCGATGCTCGCTTTTTATGCGTGCGCCGCCCAGTGCCCTCCGGACCCTTTCCACATCTGGATACAGTAACTCATAGACGTTGAGTAGTTTTTATTTTATAGTATACAAGTTGCACTTTTTAGAACCTGCTGTGCATTTTTTGGAGGTGGCGTTTTGTTGCCTAAGCTAGGCGGCAGTGCGCCGTTTCCGAATAGGATACCTGCTCTGACAATTCAGGGAGACACAGGATATCCTCGCACACTTGGTGAAGGGAGTGTTGATGACGGCCAGTATAGATCAGGTGACACGGCTACTACGGTTGCTCGCCGACCATCCTGGCGGTACTGTCGAGCGGCTGCTGGATTCACAGGACTTGCTCAGGATGTTGCTGGAGGTTGACCCAAGTCAGATTGACCGGCGACGCTTCGGGGCTGCCGTGGCTCCGTTTGATCCGGCCAGCGTGTTCGCGTCGCCCACCGACATGGCTACGGCCCTGAGGCGACGTGCCGAATGGCGGAGTTGGCCGCTTGCCAAAGAGCAGATCGATGTGGTTTGTGGCCAGCTTTTGCAAGGTCACAGCAGCGGCCTGCGGTGTCTGAGCGTTGACATCTGGCTGGGCGATCTGCAGACCACCTATATCGAGTTATGGCTGTGGATGTGCGATGTACACCGGTATTGGCCAGTCGACACTGTCTCCAGCGGAGCTGATCAGCTGCGATTGCTTGACGTCGGCCGCTATGGTGCAGAGCCAGAGGTGAAGACCGTGGAACTTGACCTGGGTGGCTATTGGACACCGCAACATCGTTGCCAGCACAGCCCAGAAAGTGTCCGTCATCCTGACACTTCGCCAGGTCTTGAAGTGCTAGCGGCTGCGGCCCTGCACCCGGAATGGTTGGTGAGAATGGGCACAAAGATGGTTCCGCGCGTTTGGTTGCCCGGCTTGCAGGTCAACGACTCGTCCCAACCTGAGTGGTCTGGAGTTCCGGTGCTGGATTGGCATCGTGACCGTGCACCCTATGTAGGTGCAGAATCGGGGTGGATCGTCAGCCCGGCGCGGGCTATACCGACTTTGATCAGTAGGTGGTAGACGCCGCTTTTTGATCGGGTCTTTTGGGGTCCGGAAAAGCACTGATTTGCCCGCCTTGCCGCGTGCATCCCAGTGCCTATCCGGACCCTTACTACTTTTATAAGTTTTTTATACTTCGCCGGATTCGTATTTTACTCTTTGGAGCTTGCCGTCGCAGGTGGTGCAGTTTTCTTCGTCGTCATATTCTGCGGTCCAGCGGGAGAGGGCCATCTGCCAAGGCACGTAGTCGTGGTAGGCAATGTAGTCGGCCATGCGCCGCAAGAAATGCCCAAGCCGTCCGTATATCCGAACGTTTCCCCACAAGGCGGCAGACCAGCCTGGCCCGGCAGGCATGACGTATATGGGCTTTTTGGCATGGTAGGGGTGGGGCTCTTTTTTGTCAGCCAGCCGCACGAGGTTCTTGGCAACGTATTTGGCGTCAGAAATAGCCACTTGGGCCATGCCAGTATAGGGTGTGTCGGCGTTGTCGCCAATGACGTAAATACCAGGCTCGGCCTGCAAGTATTGGTCTACCCGGACTTTGCCGGTGTGGGTTAGCTGGAACTCTTGAGCGCTAAAGAACGGGTTGTTGGTAACGCCGGCGGTCCAGATGACGGTGTGGCTGCGTATGGGTTTGCCGTCTACCATGAGTGCATCGGCGCTTTGAGCCTGGACGGCTTTGTTTAGCCGTACGGTAATGCCAATTTTTTGCAGATGTTTTTTGACTTTCTTGGACAAGTCTTTGGGCATGCGGGGCAGCAGCCGCGGGGCGGCCTCTATGAGGTCTACGTGCACTTTCTGGGGTTTGAGTCCATGACTTTTGGCAATCTTGCGGATATATGAAGGCAAGACACCGGCCAGTTCTACTCCCGTGGGGCCACCGCCAACAACCACATAGTTTAGGTCGGTTCGACCATCGCCTACCATCTGCTTGTGCAGGTGTTGTTTTAGCTTTTCGGCGTCGTCGGGGGTTTTTATGCCATAGGCAAATTCTTCTAGGCCTTCTATGTGGAAGAAATTGGTAGTGACACCCAGGCTTAGTACCAGGGCATCGTAGCCAAAGGACGTTTTGGAGCCGGTGATGACAGCGCGTGCCTTGCGGTCTAGGGCGGTCACTTTGTCTATCACGACCTTGACCTTGGTACCGGCAAAGATCTCTGTTAGTGGAATGCTAGAAACGCGCCGTGCACCCCCGGTGGCAACATGATACAACGTGCCGTAAATGCGAAAGTCCGAGTGGCTACTAATAAGCGTGATATGAAACCGGCGATCTTTCGCCAGTTCTAGCGCGGCCTTGACTCCCCCAAATCCGCCGCCAACGATAACAATGTTGTGGTTGCTCAGATGCTGCTCCTAAAATGGTCTATTTTAGTCATTTTCTTCCCTGGCATGATACCATAATGCTAAAGGTTAGACACGTATATATGGACTCTTTTCTGACGGCACTGAAACAGTTTGGCTTTACGGGCGAGACCGATGCTTCGGTGGAAACTCGGGACTTTTATAGTCACGACGCCTCTCTGTTCGAGGTAATGCCGCAGCTGGTGGTGTTCCCCAAGAATGCCAAGGATGTGCAGCGGATTGTGTCCGCCGCCGCAGAAGCTCGCAAAACTGTACCCAGTCTGTCGCTGACCGCTCGCAGTGGTGGTACCGATATGTCTGGCGGGGCTATTGGAGAGTCGGTGATCGTAGATTTTAACAAGCATATGAACCAGTTCATTACGGGTGATAACGAACATGCTCATGCCCAGCCTGGCATGTTCTACCGCGAATTCGAAAAAGAGACGCTGAAGCATCGGGCCCTCATGCCCAGTTTTCCGGCGTCGCGCGAGCTGTGTACTATCGGCGGTATGGTGGCCAACAATTCTGGTGGTGAGCTATCTTTGCGCTACGGTAAGACAGAGAAGTTTATAAAAGAGCTAAAAGTAGTATTTGCTGACGGCAAAGAATATACCGTAAAGCCGCTGACCAAAAAAGAGCTGGATGAAAAAATGGCCCAAAAAACATACGAGGGCCAGCTGTATAAGCAGACATTTCAGCTGATCGAGAAAAATTATGACACCATCAAGGCGGCCAAGCCTAACGTCAGCAAAAACTCTACGGGCTACAGCCTATGGAATGTATGGGACCGCGAAACAGGGATGTTTGACATGACTCAACTGATTGTTGGGTCGCAGGGGACGCTGGGGTTAGTGACTGATATTCAGTTTAAGCTGGTGCCGCAAGAGCCCTATTCTGGTGTATTGGTGGCATTCATGAGAAACACCAAGAATTTGGGTCAAGTGATTAATGAGGTGGTGTCGCAGAACCCTACCAGCTTTGAGTCCTTTGATAACTACACCCTGATGCTGTCTATCAAATTCTTCCCCTATTTTAGAAAGACGCTGGGATGGGGTGGACTGATCAAGCTAGCCTTTCAGCTAATTCCAGACGCCTTTGTATTGTTGCGCGGCATTCCCAAAATGGTGTTGCTGATAGAATTTACCGGACAAACCCAGCCAGAGGTAGACCAGAAAATCTCTGCCATGCACCAGCTGCTAAAAGACAACAAGCTGCAGGGCATAGAAGAAGACAACACCACCGCCAAAGCCTGGAAGTTCCGTATCATGCGCCGGGAGAGCTTTAACCTGCTGCGAAAAAAAGTAAAAGACAAGCACACCGCACCTTTTATTGATGACCTGGTGGTGCCGCCACCGTACCTGCCGGAGTTTTTGCCGCGGCTGCGCAAGATAATTACCAAATACAACCTGTTGGCTACGGTGGCTGGGCATATGGGTGATGGCAACTTTCATGTCATTCCACTGATGAAGATAGAAGAGCCCTCGGAGCGAGCCAAGCTGATGCCTGCCATGCGCGAGGTAAACGAGTTGGTGCTGAAATATGGTGGTTCATTGTCTGGCGAGCACAACGACGGCATGATCCGCGGCCCATGGTTGCGCCAAATGTATGGCCCCAAAGTGCTGGGCTTATTCAAGGAAACCAAAGATATTTTTGATCCGCAACATATCTTTAACCCTCACAAGAAAGCCACTGCCGACTGGGCTTATTCCATGAAGCATATTCGCGACCATTTTTAGGGGTAATGAGGAAACCGGGATAGGTTTCCTCATCGCGCCATGAAAATGTGCTCCATTTTCGTGGGCTGCTCCTTCCTGAGAGCAGATAAAATTTAGCCGAAGCAAGTTCGGACTAAATTTTTGTTTTTTGGGGAGACTTAAGTTGCGGATTATATTTTTTTGTTGTATAGTAATACGTTGTACTTTTACAGCACTCTTCCTGCCTGTCGGAGGTGCGATAGTTGTTTGGTGGCATCATGGGCGCAAGCCTTTTTTGCCTATCATGCCCCCAAACAACGCTGCGACCCTGGCAAGGAATGCGGCAACTACTCACTATGCGAGGTGCATGATGATACTTGTAGTGATCAATCACTCGGGCGAAAAGGGCTGGCATGGTCTTCCCTACGTGCCTTACGAGCTCGACGGTGTGGAGACCATCGGCGTCCATCCGCTCGAGCGCTACCGCCTGGTTGTTCGGAACACCCGGGACGAGCCAGTGCGTGCCGTCGTCTCAATCGATGGCATCGATTTGCACACTGGCAAGCACGCATGGGCGCGTCCGCACGAAAAGTGCCTCCGGCTGGGCCAACGCGAGTCCCGAACCGTCAACCCTGGCGCCAATGGCGGAAAGGATCTGGACTTCGGCTACTTCGGCGTCTACCCCAGTGTTCCTGACACCTCCGCCGGGCTGGGTGGCCTGGCTCTGATCGCCGTCGCGTTCTTCAAGCTCGACACCGACGAACCGATCGAGGTCGGATACCTTCGCTACATGAGCTGGGACAGCTTGCAGCGCATGTTGCGTCCGAGGGGTGTCGAGCCCAAGCAGTACGGCGGCGTGTCGATCTGATCAACTAGATCGCTGGCGTTGCCCCTAGGGTAGGAAGAGATGGCCAAAGGGCAGAACCCGACATGCGCTGGCAACCGCCGGCACCTCTGTCTCGTTCTCCCTTTGGCTTCTCACTCAAGCTTTTACAAGAGTATATAAAAGTTTAGGTGAGAATGCCGGGTTGCATGGTGTTGCAAAGCCCAAGCTGTCTTATTCTAGAATTGAGAATTTCTTTACGACATTTTGTTTGACCCACCAGGTGCGTAGGCCCCAAGCTTGCGTGCCATTGGTGCGATAGATGCCGGCAAGCACGAAGATATAGATGATATGGTCGTCCAACACAGGATTGTTTTCTGGCGGCAAGACCGCACCCCACATCATAAGGAGCAATAACGAACCGGTGATGGTGGCAATCCGCACGCCAATGCCCAGAATGAGTGCTACGCCAATGGACAGTAAGCCGATCATAAAGAGCCAGTCAATAAATGTATTGCCGGCTAAGGTTTGGTAGAATTCGGCAAGTGGTCCGCTTGTCCCAAACTTTAAAAATCCTATTGTGGGAGAGCCGCCTTCGATCCAGGCCTTCGAGCACATTGTTGTAACACTGCCGGTGGCTGCATCGCGACAAGTCGCAAAACCTAAGCCGAATAGTTTATCTACGAATGCCCACAAAAATATGGCACCCAAGCTAATGCGCAGCAAGGCCCATACCTTAATTCCGGAATGATCGAGAAATTTCTTTTTTGTCGCCATGGTTTCTCCTGTTATTTTTATTTAGACTGACAATTTGGCCTAGGGCGCTACGGTGAGGTAGCCGGTGAGGCTTGGGTGGAGGTGGTCATGGAACATGAACCCTCCGGATTCGTTAAGGGTGATGGTCTCGGCGCGTTCGTCGTCCAGCAATGTTTTATCTTCTCCGCCGTAGCTGTGGTAGTTAGGGTGAGGGCCAAAAACCATCTCGCGCTCCAGGCCGTCTTTATTGATGAACGTCAGGGTGTCGCACTGCTGGGCTTCGATACGGCTGGGGGTAGCGATACCTCCGCTAATGGTAACGACGTGATTGTCCTGGAGCTGGCCGCAGGCACCGGTCTTTTCGCCGCCTATCTGGGATATTCCTTCCTCTTGGGCCTGTTTCTTGACCACCTCTCTGGGTGACATGTTGTGGTACAGATTGCTCATGATAAACAAGGAAGCGCCTATGACCAGCACAATAATGCCGGCTGTCGCAAAGAAGAAAACTACGTTATAAAACGGCTTGGGTCCACGGCCCAGGTGCAGAAAGAAAAATATCTGGATAAACATCTGCAAAATTGCGATCCCCAAGATTGTTGCCAGCAGTGTGTTGCCCGTTAGTACTTTGTTCACCACTAGGTGATACGGAATGATGGTAAAGATCAGGGACAAAATAAAGCCGATAACATAAGACTTGGTTGTGCCGTGTTCGCCCTTTGGCTGGTGGTGGGGGGTGTGGGTTGTCTTGCTCATACGAACGCCCTCAGGTACACCACTGTGAAGATAAATATCCAGACAATATCTAAGAAGTGCCAGAACAGGCTGAGCAGGGCCAGCTTGCGGACCATGTGCGAGTTAAGACCTCTTTTTATGACAAACACCAGCGTGACTGCTAGCCATAGTAGCCCCGAGGTGATATGCAGGCCGTGTGTACCAACCAACAAGAAGAATGAAGACAGGAATGCGTTAACGGTCATGGTATGACCCTCGTGGATAAATTCGGCGAATTCATACAGCTCGATACCCAAGAAAGCCAGCCCCAGCAGGAAGGTGATGCCAAACCACACCAGCACTTGGCGTTTGATACCGCGGCGGGCAGCAATCATACCGATACCGGCGGTAAAGCTACTGGTCAGCAGGATCAGCGTTTCGGCTAGAGCCAACTGGGGTTTGAACAAATCACGGCCGCTTGGCCCGCCCATGGTATTGCCGTGGAGTACTGCGTATACCGCAAACAATATGGCAAACATCAACAGGTCGGTCATCAGGTAAACCCAAAAGCCGAACATCACGCGGTCGTTGGCGGCTTCTTCGTGAGTCATTTCTGCATGACGCGTCATCTTCTTTTGCCCCTCAGTATGCCCTTTGCTATTCCAAGGGCCCAAACTAGCACGATACGCACAAATTCTATAAGACCCATGTCTTCTTCGTTGGTATGGTCACCGCGCTGCAGGGCACGAACTTTTTGGGCGTGTGTTTTTTCCATCTTTTCAACTTGTTCGGCCGAAATTATATATTCGGAATCTTCGTTGAACGTTCGAGCAATCAAACAGGCGATGATGCCAACTATGCCAACCACGGCCAGCCAGTTCATCTCCCAGACAAACCCAAATCCAGCCAAAAAAGCAAAGATAGAGATATATATGCCAGAGGCAGTGTTCTTGGGCGTAGGTATGTCTTCGTAGGTATGTTTTGGTTTGTGCAGATGCTTCATTTCCCAGTACGCATCACGGCTATTTACTTCTGGGATGGTAGCAAAGTTGTAGGCGGGAGCGGGTGAGCTGACCGACCACTCCAGAGTGCGGCCATCCCATGGATCGCCCGTGGTGTCGTACAGTCGCTTTCTTTGTATGACGCTGGCAATAATTTGTACGATTTGCAGGGCTACGCCAACGGCAATGATAAGACCTCCGACAAGTGCCATGATGTAGAATGGCTGCCAGCCCTTGGCGGAGTCATAGTGGTCTAATCTTCTGGTGGCTCCCATGAGTCCGAGGATATACAGTGGAGTAAAGGCGACGAAGAATCCAATTATCCAACTCCACACGGCGTACCGACCGATCCGCTCGTTTAGCTTGAATCCGGCAAATTTAGGGAACCAATAGTTTAGCCCGGCAAAGATGCCAAACAGCACCCCGCCGATAACCGTGGAGTGAAAGTGTGCCACCAAGAACAGACTGTTGTGCAGCTGGAAATCAACGGGCGGTATAGCCAGCAACACGCCAGAAATCCCCCCGAGCGCAAAAATGGCAATGAACCCAAGGAACCACAGCATGGGTGTGGTGAACCGTATCCGGCCCTTATACATGGTGGCAATCCAGCTGAACACCAGCACGGTTGTGGGTATGGCGATTAGCATGGTTGCTACCCCAAAGGCGGAGTTTACTTCGGCGCTGGCGCCCATAGTAAAGAAGTGGTGCAGCCATACCAACAGTGCAATGGACGAGACGCCGATCATGGCCAGAACATTGGATTTGTAGTAAGCCACTGGCTTGCGGCTAAAGGTAGAAACTATTTCTGAAAAGACACCGAACGACGGCAGCATGAGGATATACACTTCCGGGTGTCCCCACATCCAGATCAGGTTGGTGTACATCATGGCATTGCCGCCTGCGTCTGTCGTAAAGAAGTGAGTGCCAAAATAGCGGTCAAAGAACACCAGGAAAAGTGTCATGGTAAGCAGCGGAAAGACGCTGACCGCCATGATCATGCTGCACAAGCTGCCCCACGTGAACAAGGGCATCTTTAGAAGAGACATTCCTTTGGCGCGCATTTTGAGGATGGTCATAATAAAGTTGATGGCGCCCAGTGTGGTGCCGATACCAGAAATTTGCAGACTCCATATCCAATAATCCACTCCCACACCCGGACTAAACGCTTTGCCGGACAGCGGGGCAACGGCCAGCCAGCCGGTTGCGGCGTATTCTCCGCCAAACAAGAAGAACATATTTACCATAAGGACGCCGGCCACATACAGCCAAAACCCGAGTGTGTTCATAAACGGCGATGCTAGGTCGCGTGCCCCGATCTGCAAAGGAACAATGTAGTTGATAAGGCCAAAGATAAGTCCCATAGCCACAAAGAACACCATGATGTTGCCGTGGGCTGTAAAGATTTGCTGAAAGTGTTCCGCCGACAGGTAGCCGTGCGAAGCTCCGGATGACAGTGACTGCTGCAGCCACATCATGATGGCATCTAGCCCACCTCGAAGCAGCATGAACCCTCCAACGATAAAATACATGATGCCGATCCGCTTGGGATCAACCGACGTCAGCCACTCGTTCCATAGCCACTTCCAGCGTTTTGTGTAGGTCAGGAGGGCAATGACCGTGACCCCCATTAATATAAAAGATACGGACCCGGCAATAGTGAACCACTCATGCGGCAGCGCGTGCGAGTTTAGCCTTCCCAGCCAGAATTCTCTCATTAGTAGTGTCCCTCATGCTCGGTATGTTCACCTTGTTTTGTAGGGTGCTGGTGAGATCCGGCGTATTTACTCAGTATAGTACTATATATTTTTGGATCAGCGCTGGAATAAAACTCGGCCGGGTGATTCTCGGTGGGCTTGAGCAATTTTGCATATTCCTGGGTGCTTAGTTCATGGGCGGATAGCTTTTTGGCATATACCCATGCATCAAAATCTTCCTGGGTGCTGACGCGGGTGTTAAACCTCATGCCAGCAAAACCGGCCCCGTTTATTTCGGCTGCGCTGCCTTCGTAGTCGCCCAGTGTGTCGGGCAGTAGGTTTAGCTGGTTGACGTGCTCGGTCATGGCGTACAGCTGGCCACCTAGGTGGGGGATCCAGAACGAGCTCATGGGTGTTTCGTCAGCTGTTAGTTCAAACTTGACAGGGGTATCCACGGGGATCTGTACATAATTGACAGTCGCGATGTTTTGTTCGGGGTATATAAACAGCCACTTCCAGCGCATGGCTACCACCTGGACAGTCAAAGGTTCTTTTTCGGTTTGGATGCTGTCCTGTGGTTCGAGCTTGAAGGTTGCCGGCACCATTATCGACGCCAAAATCAGCATGATAGCCGTCGGCATGGCCCAAAATGCCAAGACGGGCAGCTTGCCGCGACTGGCAGCCGGGTTGTGGGCAGATTTTTGGTTGGTTTCCCGGTATTTCCAGGCAAAGAAGTAAAGGAAAAAGAGCACTGGCACCGCAAAGCCCAGCATGATTAATGTAGAGGTTACCATTAGCCGATGTTGCTCGGTGGCTATTAGGCCCTTGGGGTTAAACAGGATAACGTCGTTGCCACGCAAAAGTACCGCGACAAGCACGCAGAGGCCTACCAATCCAAATAAGGCCAGCCATAGAGGCTTACCCTGGGTTTTTTTGCGTTTTGCCATTTAACACTCCATGATCACTTGCCCGATATCCTTATGCTTAATATACCATATGACTCCTCTGCTTACGCTTAATGAGCGGTGTCGTATATAATCAAGCTCATTAAGGGGCAAAAGTGGAAGTAGCCAAGAAATATATTGCTGTTACAAAGCCAGGCATTATCCGAGCTAACGTCATGACGGCTGGTGCTGGTTTTTTGCTGGCCTCTGGGCGGTCGATTGATCTCTGGCAGCTGCTGGCTACTTGTGTTGGTGTGGCCTTGGTTATCGGCTGCGCTTGCGTCTGTAACAATTATATTGACCGCAACATTGATAAAAAAATGGCCCGCACAAAAAACCGTGCGTTGGTGCAAGGGGCCATAAGCCCACCCCATGCTTTTGTGTATGCCGCTGCGCTGGGCGGGCTTGGTTTTGCGGTACTAGCCGTGGGGACAAACATACTGACGGTGTCCTTGGGCGTACTGGCTTTTGGTATGTATGTTGGGGTGTATGCGGTTGCCAAGCGGGCCTCTCCGCTAGGTACGCTGGTGGGCAGCATACCTGGGGCTTTGTCTATAACGGCCGGCTATACGGCTGCAAACGGCCGGTTTGATACTGGTGCCTTGCTGGTGTTTTTGGTGCTGGCAAGCTGGCAGATGCCACATTTTTACGCCATAGCTATGTATCGATTCCAGGACTACAAGGCCGCTGGCTTGCCGGTCCTGCCGGTGGCAAAGGGCAATCATCGTGCCAAGGTAAGCATATTGGGTTATATCGTGTTGTTTGTTGTGGCGACAAGCCTGCTAACAACCCTGGGCTACACGGGATATGTGTACTTAGTAGCTATGACAGTAGTTGGGCTGTGGTGGCTTTATAAAGCAATCAAAGGCTTTGGCGTAGAAGATGACGTCAAGTGGGCGCGCGGCCTGTTTGGGGTGTCGCTGGTGGTGCTCACTGCCTTTAGTCTACTCATATCACTCGACGCCTGGTTGCCGTAAAATTAAACTTGCTAGTGGTATACTTTTAGTATGATGCTTTTACTCCATATTATGACCGCCTTTGGCGGCATGGCCTTCACGGCTTATACCTATCTGGCGCCATCGAGGCGCAAACTACAGACGTCTTATGCCTTTGCCTCGGCGACGTTGGCTACGGGCACATATTTACTGATAATCAAACCGTCTCACTTACTAGAGGCGTGTATTATGGGACTTATCTATTTTGCGATTGTGGGTGCTGGTATATATCTGGCCCAAAACAAACTAACCTACCAAATCGCCAAATCAAAGGACATGTAAAAGGTGCCGCATATTGTTTTTGTCTCCCCCTTGGGACGTCATGGGTCGGCTTAGCTTGAGCTAGTCCGCCCGAAAAAACTGAGTGCTACAACAGAGACTACTGCCACAAACCAAGCAATCATAAGACTATTTGGATTGATTGCGAGTTTTCCGCTAAAAGCGGTCATACCGAGGCTGCGACCCGCAATGCCGCCACAGACCGAACCAATAATGCCTAATAGTATGTACGGAACCGTAGCCCTATGATCATTTGTCCGGGTGGCTAACGAGCCGATCCATCCGGTAAGTGCCCCAAGCCCAATCCATAGCACAAGTTCAAACATACATGCAGCACCTATTACATCTACTCTGTCACCTAGAACTTGCACGGTCCCGCTCCGATCAGCTGGACTTGAAGTTTCTTATGTAGGGGACGAGTCCTGGGGACGACGCGTGAGCGTACCTATGGCTTTTTCGGAAGTGCTTAGATTGGGGTATTGTTTGAACTTCCTGCCGAGGAAGGAATCAATCCTTGTGTCTAGGTCTACCCTATTGGCCTGCGAGTTTCTCATGCTCGTCTCCTTTCGTTATTGATGTTCGAGCTGTTAACTCATAAATAGCATAACTATATAGGGGTGATTTATCTGTAAGAATGATTACATATAGTACAATAACCGAAGTGATTTTGCTGCCTGGCCACTATGACGCTACAATGGAAGGGCAAACTAATTTCAAATATGGGGAAGTTGCAGACTGTGCTAGGTGAAGCTTTTCAGCCGTTTTTAAAGACACTTATTACCAAACGCTTCCGTCAGGGGAATATTCTTATCTATCAAGGTGAGGTTCCTCGGAATGCTTATATTGTGAAGTCGGGGATCGTAAAGCTATACAACATCACCCCACAAGGTGACGAACGTATTGCGACGTTCAAGCTACAGGGTGATATTTTCCCCACCACTTGGTCGTTCGATAAAGGTCCTACTGCTTTTTATTATTACGAGGCGCAGACCGACGGCGAAATGTACGTGGTCCCCACCGAAGAGTTCAGGGACTATATCAATAAAAATCATGAAGCCTTACAGGCCGTGGCTAATCACTATCTAGGCAACTATGCTGGTGCGCTGATGCGTATCACTGCACTGGAACAGCCCAAAGCTGCCGACAAAGTTTTGTACACGCTGTACTACCTGATGCAGGTATACGGCCGCGAAATGCTAAAGGGCTCTTACCGCATAGAAATGCAGCTGACTCAGCAAATGATTGCTGACTTGATTGGCCTGACGCGCGAAACAACGGCGGCAGAACTGGTCAAGTTAAAGAAAAAAGGCATATTGCGCTATCGTGGCCGCGAGTACACCATCAACCGTGACAAATTGATCCTGTCCTTGGGCGAAGACAATTTCAAAGACCTCCAGATCTAGCCTTTGACAGTGGTGATCACATCCATCTATAAGTAGGCACTGCGCCTCTGCGTAAGCCTGTCTGCTAGGGATTGCATACACACCCCCAGACAGGCGGTTCCAGAAACATGACTGTTCGGGTGGCATCCGGCATTTGGCTCCTGTGGAACTTGCCCTGCCTTATTAATTGATTCAATGGAAAGCAGGGCTTCAGACAGTCCTCGGAGCGCATAATGCCGAATGCCCCCGTCCAATCAGTTTCTGCAAAGCCTGATCTGAGCGTATGTATCCAATCCCCCGGCACTGGGTTGCCTACGTGAAGACACCCGTGCTGTGGTCTTCGCGCTGGATTGCATCTGTGGGCCCAGGCTGGCTTTGGGTAAACAGATTAGACAGGGAAGGTTCTGCTACCTGCGCAGCGAGGACTGTGTGCAGTCCTGTATTTCGTTTGAAATCAATAACAAAGACAGGACAAGTTCCGCAAGCTGCCA
>DATHJY010000008.1 GCA_035489575.1 Verrucomicrobiia bacterium | reverse complement strand
GGACTGTGTGCAGTCCTGTATTTCGTTTGAAATCAATAACAAAGACAGGACAAGTTCCGCAAGCTGCCAGATGGTAGAATCTTTTCTGGCTAGTCTTGTTTATCCAACCGCCAGTTTGGGTGCATAGTGCAAGCCCGAGCAATATAGCTAGTGGGGGTGTTGACAATGGGGTGGGGTGCTATATAGTTAACTAATAGGTTAACTATTATGACTATATCTTATGATTCTCCCCAGCTAGATGCTGTACTTGAGGCGCTGGCCAACCCAAAGCGCCGGGGTATTGTGCATGACCTGTCTTTGCAGCCGGCTACGGTCAGCCAGCTTGCTCAGCGTCGAGACCTATCACTGCCGGCTATCCATAAACACATCCGTACTCTTGAACGTGCCGAGCTGATTATTCGCCGAAAGGCAGGGCGGACTAACTTTGTCGCCCTCAACCCCACCACCCTGGGGCTTCTTAAGAACTGGATTATGCACTATCAAACTGAATGGGGAAACACTCAGGCCTCGTTCGAAAACTATGTTTCCAGGATGCAGGAATGAGTCCGGGAAAGTAATAAACCTAAACAGGAAGTTAAAGGAGCGAACAATGGGAAAATACGTATACATCTACTACGCCGGTAGTGCATCTGATGGTGGCAACGCCGAGGAGTGGGGCAAATGGTTTGGTGAACTGGGCGACAAGCTAGTAGACGGCGGCAATCCTTTTGCCGAGGGCGGAAAAGCCGTGAATAAGGACGGTGTCATGGAAGTTCATAACCCGCCTGCAACTGGCTATTCTATCGTGAGTGCCGACAGCATGGACGATGCGGTCAAATTGTCCAAGGGCTGCCCATTGCTGTCCTCAAAGGACGGAGCGGTCTGCGTGTACGAAGCTCTACCTATGTAGACCTTCACACTATCGGGAACTGAAACGACCCTTTTCTGGGTCGTTTTTTTAGTTAGTCGTCTGAAAATTTTTGTCCCTTTCCTTGGCACTCTACGATTGCTCTGCCGATAGCCCCGACCACGGCATCCCAGCGTTCGTCACTAGGGTAGAGTGGTTCTGTCTCGTTGGGCGAGATGTTCACTTCGGCAGAACTAAACCCTATGCCACCTAGCCTTACGCTATAGCCGCTTGTGTCTACGAACCGGATCTCTACCTCGCCTATTATGCAGCCGGGATAATCATAATCAGACGTATCTATAGGATCGACCTTCAGGTAACCTTCGGGTGTTTGCTCGAACTTGCCTTTGTGCAGCCACTTTCGAACCCTACCCGCCGCCTCTACGAGATCGTGAACACCTTGGTCGTAGCTCATTTCTTTGGCGGGCTTTTTTGATTTTACCCGGTTGGCAAGTTCGGCTGGCGATAGGTTTTCCATGCATATCTCCTTTTATTGCTGACATACATATCTATACAAGAATCGTGAAGTCTAAGCAGTGAAGCTGTTTTTACAAACTTGTTTTACACTTATGAGGTGCATTATTTGCAGAAACATATTTTGGACATATTGCGCTATCAGGACGGCGCACGGTATCGAGAGCTATTGCCGGCAAACATAGAGAGCAGCCATCTGCGCTACCATTTGGGCCAGCTGGAGTCTGCGGGCTATGTGCAGAAGCAGGCAGATCAAGGCCTGTACAAGCTGACGACTGCCGGGAAAACAATTGTAGATTATTTATCTAGTGTAGGAACTAACCCCAAACAGACTCCTAAAGTTATCAGCTACACGCTGCTTACTTATGGGGGCCAGCTGCTGCTGTATCAGAAAGACAAAGAGCCGTACAAGGGATTGGTTGGCATGATCGGTGGCAAGGTGCATTTTGGCGAGGACGTATCGGCTGCTGCCCAGCGTGAGGTACACGAAAAAATGGGCTGGGATGTTGATCTGCCTCGTCTGGCGGGCGTGGCAGATATCAGAATAAGCGAAGGCAACGTGTTGCTGAGTCATGTGGTGGCCTATGTCCATGTTGGCAAGGTGGCAGAGCTGCCGGCAAAAACAGTGCCCCAGCTTATTGTCACTACTGACAGCGAAGTCAGAACCCATCAGCTGATACCTGACTTGCTGCCACTCTTGGAGGCTATCGACACACATAAAAAAACCACTTTCGTGGTTTCTTTGCAGCTTACGGTGTAGCTATTTTTTAGACTTGGTTTTGAGCATGCCGTTAACCAGCTGGATCAATTCTTTTGGAGACGCCCAGGCTTTTAGCATGTATTTGTCGGCGCCAAGTGTGTAGGCTTCGTCTATTTCTTTTTGGGTATCCAGGTTGCTAAAGATGACGACTTTGACGCCTTTGTGTTTTTTGAGGTCGTACTTTTTCAGGAATTCGACACCGCCCATTTTGGGCATGCGTAAGTCCAGCAGAATAAGATCAGGCTCGAGGGTTTCGGTGACGTTCAGGGCCTCGGTGCCGTCGTAAGCTGCGTGAATAGTGTGACCTTCACGCTTCAAGATCATTTGGTACGCTTCGTTGAGGTTTCTCTCGTCCTCGACAATCAAAATTGTAGCCATTGCTAAACCTATTATACCTGATTTATTTCCGAATCAATCTTTACTTGCCTAGCGAACTTGCTGCTTTGGCAGTGTAACGGTGAAGGTAGTTCCTTTGCCAACGGTAGACGTGACCTGGATAGAGCCATCGTGCAGATCGATCAGCTGTTGACTTAGATACAACCCAATTCCACTGCCGCTGGTTTGGTTGGACAGTTCATTTGGAATGCGCGTGAAGCGCTGAAATAGCTGGGGTATGTCGTCGGTGGCAATGCCGATGCCTTTGTCGGAAATGGCTATTCTGACTTTTGCCTTCTGAGTTCTCAGGCTGACGGTTATGGGTTTTTGCTCGTAAGAGTATTTGATGGCGTTGGTCAGTAGGTTTTCTAGTGACATGCGAACACAGTGCTCGTCGGCTTCTATGAAAACATTCTTTGACGGCAGTTGTAGTTTGATGCGGCTTTTCTTTTGCTCGGCTTCTGGTGTCAATTCTGCTGCAAGGTCACGCAAGAGCTTGTTCAGGTTAATACGGCGGGGAGTAATGACAATGCCTTGGGCGTCTATTTTGGCAACATACAGTAGTTGGTTGATGATGTGCAGCTGCCGCTCGTTGCTTTCGTAGGCTTTGTCTAGCAGGCTTTGCTGATCGGTATTTACGTTGCCAGCATATCCGTCTTTGAGCATACCGATATACTGTTTGACTGACGTTGCGGGCGTGCGCAGTTGGTGTGAAGCCAGCGATAGCAATTCGTCCTTGGCAGCTTGGACTTCGACCTGTTTGGTATTGCCCAGCGCGCGGGTGCGGGCCACCAATAGTGCTAGTACAAATCCAGACAACAGTGCGCTGAGAATGATGCCAGATATGAGTGCGGTCGTAGGGCGGTTGCGTGTGTTCTCGGAGATGATAGAGGGCGAGAACCGGAAGTCTAGTTTCCAGGTACGTCCGTACAAGTTCATATCTACCGTGTGGCTATAGCCGGTGGTGTCGGCAGCCAGTGAGGAATAGTTCTCGGACTCGTACAGCAGCCCATTGGCGGACTGGTCAGCTGCATCATAAATACGTAGGGCAGATGTGGTGCTTTGCGTACCAAAGATTCCGCCGAATAGGTTTTTGCCAATGAACGGAGCGTAGGCAAAACCTTGTATTTTGCGTTGCCCGGCTGGCAGGGATTGGTCTGCAACCGTACTATAAACAGGCACGAACATGGTGAAGCCCGAGTTTGTGCTGAGTTTGGCATCATTCTGGATAAAGGTGAGCTTGCTGGTCAGTGAGGCCTCGCCAGTTGCGCTAGCTCTTTGCATGGCGGCTCGCCGGGTCGGTTCGGCATACATGTCGTAGCCTAGGCCGGCAGAACTACGAAAAGGTTCGGTGTATAGAACTGCAGTATAGGTATCGCGGTTGCCGTCCGGATAGAGATGAAAGTCTGGAAATCCTTCTTGCTGCATACGAGCCGTCAGTGCTTCTTTTTGGTTGGGCGACACAAAGCTGATATAGCCAACACTTTGTATGCCTGGGTATTTTTGCTGCAAGTCAAAACTGCTGACATAATTTTTCCACTCGGTGCGCGTGACAATGTCTGACGAGTTAAAGAGTGCGCTGGCGCCCCTCAGGACTACCTCGTATGTTCCCATGCGTTCGACTACAGAATCGCGCGCGCTTGTGGCGTGAGTAGAGGTAGCGTTTTGCTTTTCGGCTGCCAAGGCCTGCCGAGCATTGTGCCAGCCAAGCAGGCTAATACTCAGCAGGGTTAGTAACACTGCACCGGTTGGCAGTAGGTGCAAAAAAAGAGTGTTAGAAGTGAGGCGCTTGCGGCTACTTATGAAATACATGCCTTCTATTATAGCTGTTCCTGCGCCCTCTGTTGTTAATAGCAACACACTTAATACTATGAACTACTGGGGTAGGTGATACGGATTTTTCCTATCAGACGTTAAAAGCGCTACTGTTTTTTAGACAGTGTGAGATAATGTAGCAGTATTACTAAAAAAAGGAATGCAAAAACATGGCAGATCCAGCAAATGATTTCAACCAACCTAACCCACAGGATCCCGCAGCACCCGCACCTGACGCAGGTCCTGTAGTGCCTACAGATCCAGCTGGCGGCGCCGGCGGTTTTGGCGGTGATCAACCACCAGTACCACCTCAACCTGGTGACAACCCAGTAGATGTTCCTCCGGCACCTGATGCCCCAGAGGATGAAGCTCCTCAGCCACCAGTCGCTGTTTAGCTTTTAGGTTGTATTCAAAAAATCCGGCTCGTATGAGCCGGATTTTTTATGTGATGCAAATGCTTGACTATTTTTTCTTGTCTTCGTGGCCTTTAATGGCAGACTCTATCACATCATGTGGAAGAGCGGCTGCCTCCAAAAGGGCGGTCCTCACTTTGCCTGCGGCATCTCCACCAACATCTCCGGCTGCGTCCAGGGCGCCACCTACGGCTTCTTTGGCTGCATCAGCTGTGTTACCGCCGGTGTCGCCAACTGCCTTTATGGCACCTTGCACGGCAGATACAGCTGCACCGCCTACGTCGCCACCAGCGTCGGCTACGCCTTCAACGATACCTTTTGCGCCGCCACGGATTGCGCCCAGTACGTCACCGCTAACCTGTGAAGTACCTTTGATGATTCCACTCATAGTATTGGCGGCAGTGTCGGTGACAGACGCGCCTACCTGACCGGCTCCTTTGATTGCACCGCTGGCAACCGAGGCTACGGCCTCTACGGTGCCACCGCCAATCTCGCCAACATCCTTCAGAACATTAACTACTTGGTCCTTTACAGCTTCGGTTATGGCATCTAGGATGTCGTCTACACCTTGTACGGCGGCCACGACAGCGTCAGTGGTTTCAGTAATAATCTGTTTGAGCATAAGCCCTCCTTTTGTTGGTTAATGACATATAAGCGTAAACACTTATACACCCTACAATACCATATACCTCTTGCCGCCGCGTTTGCCTATGCCACTTCCAGGGGGTCCCTACTACATGGGTCCGTCAGCTCGGGGCTTGCATACATACCCCCAGACAGGCGGTTCCAGAAACATGACTGTCCGGATAGTATCCGGCATTCGGCTCCTGCGGAACTTGCCCTGTCTTTGTTATGATTTCAGCGGAAATACAGGGCTGCACACAGTCCTCGGATCGCGCAATGCCGAACACCATCCGCCCAATCAGTTTCTGTAAAGCCTGATCTGTGAGTATGTATCCAATACCAGTTTGGTGGTAGGCGGCTTTCCCCTCTGCCACTCTGATCAGGCTTTGCGGAAACGGATTGGTTCAGGCAGTGCGATGCTGCCCGCGTTCCGAGGACTGTCTGAAGTTCTGCTATTCCGTTGAAATCAATTCATAAAAAGCAGAACAAGTTCCACAGGAACCGGACAGCATCGCACTGCCTGGCCAGTCCTGTTTTTCGTAACCGCCTGTCGGAGGGCGGAGGGGGAAGCACTGCAACGAGGGGTGTGCTTGAGTTGTTATTGGGTGTGTTTAGGGGAGGTGATGAAGCTGGTAGCTAGGGTGGAGCTGATGCTGCGTAGGGCGGTCAGGCCTTTTTGTTCGTTGTAGGGTTTTATGTTGGATTTGGAGAATATGACTATTACATATGGGTTCTTGCCGTTGTCTACGATGGCTACATTATGCAGTCGGTCATCCAGCCAGCCGGCTTTGTGGTAGACCTTTACGCCGGTTGGAATAGTCGGGCCAAAGATCTCGTTGCGGTCAGCTTGTTTCATATACGCTAGCAGCTTTTGGGTGTGCTGTTCGCTCAGCAGTTCTTTCTTATAGAGCTGCCTGAGCAAAAGGGCGGCATCGCTCGCCGTCATAGTGTTTTCGGCTGCGGCATACGTTTGCATGCCGATACTTCGGGCAAAGGCTTCCATGGCGGGACGTCCCAGGTCGTCATTCAGTGGGATCCAGACGTTGTTGTCACTCTCTACCAGCAGGCGTCGTAGTTCCTCGTCGCTGCGGTCACGATAAGTGCTGTCCAGCCCTTGCTCTTGGTTGTGATAATACGTGACAGCGCTGAGTAGTTTGCCTACGCTGGCGGCGATAAACTGCGAGCTAACTCCTTGTGCTGAAATGGTGTCTGGGTGGTTGAGGTCGACATAGGCAACACCGATTTGCAATGATGGGTTCTGGGCAATGATGGTATCTATTGCCGGTCGGATGTTGGTGGTGTCTACGGCAGCTGGCACTTGCGGCTGCGCTGGCTCCTCTTGCTTATGGGTTACTTTGGCTAGGGCTTCTGAGGCGGTAGATGGTTTCCATAAAAATAACCCGGCCAGTAAGCACAGGGTGATAACGAGCATGATGCCACCAGCAGGTGAGCGTTTGCGAGATGGGAGTGCAGCGGGTCGCTCGAGTGTACGACTGACTGAACGGGCTGGTCGGTAGGCCTTATAGCGGGATCTTTGGTCCATGAAAACCGTTCTAGTATATCGCACCCGTCTAGAATTTGGCTGAGAGCGTCCTGATTAAAAGCTTGTTAAAAACTGAGGAGACTAGGTATTGCTTATGCTTTTTTACTGTACAATGTGAGAGTAATGTAAAAAGGACAATAAAAATATGAGTGTTGTAAGTCTATTGGCGCAATACAGTTATTCGTCGGATCTAGAAACGCAGCCCGGCAGTGGTGGTATGGGCGCGTTCGCTATGCTGTTCTGGTTGGCATTTATAGTGGCTATTGTTGCGGGTCTGTGGAAGACTTTTCAGAAAGCCGGACACCCAGGGTGGGCAGCGATTATTCCTATCTACAATACCTATATCTTGCTGAAGATTGCTGGGCGACCAGAGTGGTGGTTGGTGTTGTATCTAATTCCTGTTGTGAACTTGATAGTGCATATTATTGTGTCTCTGGATGTGGCCCGGGCCTTTGGCAAGAGCGACATGTTTGGCATATTTGGTTTGTGGCTCTTCTCGTTTGTTGGCTTCCTGATGCTTGGTTTTGGCAGCGACAAATACAAAGGTGCCCCAACGCACTAAGTCCGTTTGTAAAATCCATTTTCTTTCAACCAATTAAGGCTCCTTTATACTTACTAAGTAAAAGGAGCTTTTTATATGGCTGAAACTATAGATGTGTGTGATCACACAAGTGTTGGAGTGCTTATTGTAGACTCTGAGGAAAGAGTTCTCCTGATAGAACGTCAGAAGTATCCATTTGGCATGGCTGGGCCGGCCGGACATATGGACCCCGAGGATGGGGGCGATCCTGAACGAGCCGCCCTGAGGGAGGTGCGGGAAGAGACAGGTTTGATCATTGCTGCGGGTGGTCTGGTCAAGACAACTATACAAGAGCGTCGTATGTCTAATAATTGTCGCCGCAATGGCCAGTATCACAATTGGTGGGTATACACCGCGACTGAGTACGCAGGTGAACTTTCGCCCAAGTTAGATGAAGCAAAGAATGCTGGCTGGTACGATCGCTCGGATCTGCAGGCGCTTGCTCAGCGGACGCACGCCTATGAGGCGGGACGTGTTGCCGAAGATGACTGGGTAAAAAATCCTGGGCTAGAGGATGTTTGGCTAAAATTTGTGCTAGAGCTGAAGTTTATCGACCCCTGGCCCGACCGCCGCTTCTAAAAATGGCAGATATTGGGCGACCTTGCACAAAGCTGGTATAGTTTTTATTGATCTACCCATAAGATAGTACATCAACAGCTAGACCCATACCCCTCAAGTAGGAGAGGACTCGGTGAAGGCCCAAAAACTAGGTCCGTTGGTCGTCCAGCGATTGCGTCACGCAAAGCTGGACGATGACCTTGTCGCGGAATTTGTCGGCGTTACTACGGCGACGATAGATACGTGGCTGAGAAAGAACATAGTGCCTCGAGGGCAACAGATCAATCGACTGTGGCACTTGCTGGCACTTGCCGGAGTAGACTCACCCGAGCTCAAAAGAGTGTCGGCCTACGGCCGATACCTGGGCGAGCTCATGGCGTATGACCTCGTTTCGCTCGAAGCCGCGCAGCACAGCTGCAAACTGCTCAATGAGCAGGGCGTTCTGCACATCATTCGGGGCGAACAGAGCCCGCCGACTCGGCCCCGGGACACACTGGAGGATCTTCGGGTTGTCTATGGCGATGACCTGGAGAAAGCCAAGCGTGTGTGGAAGGAGAAGCTGGGTCTTGATGACCAAGAAGCCGATCCGGTCCAGGCAGATGTCGAAGAACTTCCGGCAGTTCTGCCAACGCCAGTTCCGGCGCTCCTGCACATGTCCGCTGATCCTGGCAAGCACGATCGCCTGCTGGCGATTGCGCAGCGTTTTGCCGCGGTGACTGCGGATGCTCGCTACCTGGTCTCGGCCGGTTGCACTGCGGAAGATCGCGAACTTGTCCGGGAGCTTCTCGGAGAAGACGGCATGTTCAACTTCTCCAACTTGGTCAACAAGTTGTGTAGCGAAAGGGCACTCAACCAGTGAGGACGGCGGAGATGACGCAATCCAGACCCGACCCTGACCTCGATGCCGTCGAGGCCGATGACGAGGACGACAGCGACTCGCTCAGTCTTCACCACGGCGAAGCGCTCATGCACTTCGCGAACACCTATCCGACCCTCAACCTGACCATTGTCGAGGCCGTCCAGAACGCCATCGACGCCAAGGCTCACAACGTCTTCATCGGCATCAACCCCAACCCGCAAGGGCGCGAGGTCCTTGTCCTGGACGACGGCAACGGCGTCACGCAGGACGACTTCCGCAGGGCGCTCATGAGCGTGGGCAAGTCCGTCAAGCGCAAGGGCAGCCTGGGCCGCTTTGGTCGAGGACTGATCTCGCCGCTGGACAAATGCAAGACGTATGTCTTCGCCAGCATGTCCAGTGGGATGGATCACGCCAACATCTGGACGTTTCGCGGCGAGGACATCATCAAGCAGGCCCGGGACATCAAGGTGCCCATCGTGCAGGAGGCCAAGCTGCCCCGCGTTCCGCGGCGGTTCTCCAAGCAGGCTGCTGCTTTGGGCTGCCGGTGGCGGACCATGGTCAACCTGCGCGAAGTGACCGAGGACAAGGTGGTGAATGCCACCAATATCGATGACCTGCAGGGCCTCATCAGGGCCAAGCTGGGCATCGGTATGCGTCGCTCGGACACTACCGTCCACATCCTGATCAACGATGGTCTGGGTCACCCCCAGAGCGGCACGATCAATCCGGATGACTTCCAGGGTCAACCCCTAGAGGTCGTCAGGTTCGACGGCGGCGAGTGCGGCGAAGTCGTCTTCGAGCTCTATCGGGCTCGCAAGTCAGGCGGCAAGCGCAGCGGCGAAGTCTTTGTCATGGAACTGGACGACGACTATCCCGTGACTCTGCGCGAGGTCCAGACCCAGGCCATGGGTGCCAGGTGGCTCGACGCGGTCAAGGATGCTTTCGACGTGCTCGGTTCGGGCTACTTCGAGGGGACCATCCGTGTCGAGAAGATCGAACTGGCGCCCGAGCGCAACAAGTTCGTTCTGAACGAGGCCCTGATGGCCATGTACTTGGCTATCGACTGGTGGTACCAGCACCACGGCAAGGAGTACTTCGAGGACGAGTCCGAGGCTCAGCGCGACGAGCGCTACCGCGAACTCGGCGAGAAGTCCCTGGCCAGGTTGTTGGGCGAACTTGACGAGGGCATCACTCGGAAGTTGGCCGACTTGTTCCCCGCAGAGGTGGAGGCCGAACAGGCTCTGGAGCGCAAGGCACGAGGTCCGTCGCCAACCGGCGACAATACCTCCTCCAAGCGCACCAGGCGTCAGCCGACCATCGCCCGGCCACCCAAGCCGGAACGCGAGGAGCAAGACGAGCAGGGGCAGACCAAGGGCACCTCCAGCAAGGGGAGTCTGAAGTTCGCCTACGAGATGATGGAGGGCAGCAGCTACCTGTGGATCTTCGACCCAGACACGGGGGTGCTGACCTTCAATATCCGTCACCCGGTGTGGGTCAAGCTGGACGAGACCCAGGGCAAGCACAACACCAGGCACGATAGGCAGATCATGCACCTGCAGGAGTGGCTGGCGCTAAAGCTGGTGCTTCTGCTGATCCGGCATGGCAGCTTCGACTTCGAGTTCGACGTCGAGCGTGTGGCCATCGACCTGGAAGCTCCGCACTACGCCAAGCACTTCATCGCGGGCAAGCGGTGATGTCCAGGCGGTACTAGATAGATCAACAGCAGCAGGTGAGTACTATGGTGCTCGGGACGTTACAATCGCATTTCATGCGACCCCGACACCATAGCTCACCTGCTGCCCGACCCAGAGGCCATACCAAATGTGTGACTTGTGGAACGGAAAAACTTAAGTTAGCGAGCCAATCATATAGACATAAAAAGAAATAAATAACATAATAGACCCATCATCTGAAGATGTTCCAGTGGGGGTAACAACTCTCGCAGCAAGGGACTCCTTTGCAGATGTGCACCGTCATGAAAACTGGCGAAGTCACCTTCTAGCCATCCGGCAAGACACGGATAGCTGACATGAAAGGATGTGCGATGGCCAAGCAAGCCACTGCAACCAAACAGACCACTGGGGTCAACGGCAGATTCGCCCCGCGAATCGCCATGTCGCTCGAGAAGCAGCTCAACGTCGCGTTGGCAGCTTTACGGGAGAGAGCCGACGACCAGGGGAACTTCAGTGCGCCGCCTGGGCCGGCTCACACCATCCTGACGTTGCTCCAGCCCTTCGGCGCCAACGAAGACAACGCTCGCAACCTGCAGGGCAAACTCGTCGCCTATGGCCTGCTGACCTACAAACGCAAGGGGCAGCGCAGCCAGCTGACTGCCTACACCGTTGACATGGTCCATCCCCCCATCACCCCCGAGTCGCTCAAGAAGTTGCAGTCCGACGTCCGTGCCCGCAAGCGTCTGGGCAAGGCCTCTACCAATGGTACCGAGCCCGAACTCACCCTGGAGCAGCAGCTCGAGCAGATAGCTGAGATTATCGCTGGCTACGAGCTGGCGCTGGACCAGCTGGCGGCTGGACGAGACCAGGCGTGTGCCGAGCTGGAGCAAGAGAAGGCCAAATCGGCCGATTTGCAGCGGCGGCTGGACCAGGCCGAGGCTCGGTACACGGATCTGGAGCAGTTCCAGCAAAGAGCCGGCAGTCGTGCTAGGGAGATGCTCGCTCGCTATCCAAAGGTGAACACCTAGAGACAGTGCTCCAGGCAGCTAGAAGCCATAAATTCTAGTAAATCCGGAACTCCCGGTAGGGACGGATAGTGAGGGTTTTCCCTTGCTGAACATCCGTCCCTCTAGCTCCACGAGTGTGCGCCAGGGCAAAGCGCAAAGCTTGTGCTGATGAGTCCAAAAGGACGAAAGCAAAGCCCCGAAGCCGGGGTATACTAAGACAAAAGTATGAGCAACAAACCGTATTACAAGCGCCCGTACTCCCGCCGGAGCCGGCAGGCCACAACGGGCGAACTGACCGCAACTCTTATCATTGCGGTTGTTTTGGCTGTGGCTGTTTTGGCCGCTACAACCGCTACTAGCTTAGTGATTTTGTTGGTCACAACGCTGGTGTTTGTTGCTTGCATAGTAGCGGTGGCCATGGGCTGGACGGCTTTTAGGCGCCACCAAAAAATGCGTGCCATAGAACTGTCTAGCGTAGACGCCATGGACGGCTTTGTATTTGAGAAATATGTAGAGCAGCTGCTGAAAAATCAAGGCTATCAAAACGTCCGACTGACCGAGAAATACGACCTGGGCATAGACGCCATAGCCGATCGCGACGGTGAGCGCTGGGGTATCCAGATAAAACGCAACCGGGGCAAGACCAAGGCTGAGTCGGTCCGTCAGGCGGTTACTGCCCTGAACCACTACAAGTGTAGCCGGGCTATGGTGGTATCCAATAGTCAATTCACGGGTGCTGCCAAACAACTGGCCGACAGCAATAATTGCGTATTAATAGATCGTGGCCAGCTAGGCCAATGGATTGTCGACTTCCAGAAGGGTCCTAAAAAGTAATTTCTCCCCCATGCGTTTGTTGGTCTGCTCGGTATATGAACTGACGCAATTTCTACGCATGGGGGAGAGGAGTTCATCGGTCGGGGCTTTTGGAGGATCGGCGTGCACGAGCGTTCTTGGTGGAAAACCAAAACAACAGCACAAAGCCGATAGTTTCGGTCACCAGCAAGATGATGGCACTGGTCTTGTCGGCCACGTTGGTGTCAAACGCACCTGACCTAAGCCGGCGCAGCCGTACGATTGTGTCCAAGAGCAAAAACAGGCTCACCCAACGGGCGCTGCGGGTGGCAATCTGTGCGAACCGCTGCTGCGAGGCGGGCACCGATCCCATGTAGTAGCAAGTGAATGCCATGAGCAGCATCGCTAACGACAACAGCTGGAAAAATTCACTTGTGTTGCCGGTGGCGTAGTCAACCCAAAAGCTGCCAACGGACGAAATGGCCGCCAGGAGCCTCAGGTCGCCCCTCATGGGTGGCGTGAGTCGAGCTGACCACGCATCGAGTCGCTTGAACATTAAGGTGTCACCTCTTCTCAAAGAACAACAGGGATGAACGTAATAATAATGCAATAAGAGCAAAAACCTGTCAACGCGTGGACATGAAAACCTCCCTTACACTTTGCCGCCCTGTTGAAGGGTTAAAATGGCTCTGTGTAAGGGAGGGGTGTTCGGTGGGGTTAGCTCCTAGGGACCGACAGTGCTGGCCTGGGCCCTGGCCGCTCGACCTTCGGCATACCGCTGTTGTCCAAAGAGGAGCAGCAGCCAGCTTTGGCCGAGGTACAGCATGACAAGCGCCACAGCGCTGAGGCGGTCGACGGCGCTGGGATCGACGTCTCCGGAGACGAGCGTGATAAACTGCTCGATAGCGCTGTAGAGCATGAGGGCACTCCCGATCAGGTAGAACGGGACGAACCAGGATGCGCGCTTGCTTGGCTGCGAGCTCCGGCGGTCCTGACGCTTGCTGATGACAGAGAAGAGCCCGGAGGCGTAGCCAATGCCCAGGCCGGCCGTCAGGGCTGCCACCATGGACACTAGTTGGGCAGATGCGTTGGAGCTGTCGCCGTCAGCCCCGGCGGTGATGCAGATGAAGACGGCGATCATGCCGATCAGCCCTGCGCCGATTCGGACACCTACGGACGGGTTGGACCCGGTTTGTACGGAATCTTCGGTCATAACAACCTCTTTCAAAGAACGGACCGACACTATGAACGTCCTAAACTATAAAATGTATCTGATGACGATGCAAGGTTTTACAAAATGAAAACCTCCCTTGCATGTGCCACCCGTGAGGGTAAAAATGGCTCCACGCAAGGGAGGGGGTCTTCATCGTCGGCGCTAGGCGCCGGTGGGGTTGGGGTTGGTGACGGTCTGGGCCTTGTTGCGGTCGAGCCGCGTGAACCCGTGACCGCTCAGGATCATGGCCAAGAACAGGCAGACAACGATCACCAGCACGGTGCAGATCTGGTCGACCCTGTTGTCGTTGATCCGGCCGTCGTGCAGACGGAAGGCTTCCATGATGGCGAAGGCGGTGACGTAGGCGGCGCCCATGAACTCGGCGACAACCTTCGGGACCTGCTGGCGGCGACTGGTCGTCTGGACGGTGTCGTCGGCAGGCGTGTCGCTCAGGTTGTCGGTCTCCGCGGCGGTGTACGCCATGGCGGCCAACGTCAGGATGCCCAAGCTGATCAGGATGGTCGACGAGTCGGCGGTGCTGGCGACGAACGACAGCCACAGGCCGGCGGTTGCCAGGATGGCGGCGATGACGTAGCAGATTACTCGGGCCGTCGGCGACACGTTGGGCGTGTGGGTGGTCGGGCTGTCGGGCACTGGGGTGGAGTCGGACGACAGATCGGGGGTGGGCGTGCGGTCGGTCATATCAACCTCAATTCGAATCGGAAGGAACGATGAAGTATATATAATAACACAAAAATGCTATTAATTCAATGTTTATCAGAGACCCTAGCTGTCTTGGGCGTAGTCTACCATGGCTTCGAACAGGGGTAGGCCATGAGGGACTATGGTTTGTCCCAGTGCTTTATAGCGGTGGTAGTTGGGGTGCTGCTGCGGCACCACAAAACGCTCTGGGTGAGGCATCATGCCCAGGATATTACCGCTTGGGTCGCAGATACCGGTGATGCCGCCGGGTGAGCCGTTGGGATTATCCGGAAAGCCGGCAGTTGGCTCACCGTCTTCACCGCAGTAGCGAAATACTATTTGCCCTTGGTCGGCCAGCTTTTTGTATTCGTCTGGCGTGGGTTGCAAGAACTGGCCTTCGCCGTGAGCACTGGGCAGCTCTACGTAGTCGCCACCCATGGTAATCGGATTGGCAAAAGCGCAGGCCGATGCTTCGACCCGCAGGTCGCTCCATCGACACTGAAAGTCCCCAGTTTTATTTGGGATTAGGCTGGCAGCTTTTGGCCCCTCGGGACGAGATACGGGATCTGGCAACAGGCCGCTTTCTACAAGCACCTGAAAACCGTTGCAAATACCTATAACTAACCCACCAATACTGACAAAATCATCTACTTGGTCACGCAGCCGGGTCTTTAGCTCCAGTCCCAAGATCCTGCCCGAGGCAATGGCGTCACCGTATGAGAAGCCTCCGGGAAGCGCCAGGATCTGGTAATCACTTAGTTGCAGGTCATGGTCGCTGAGCTCGCTGATGTGCCGCTGCTCTGTCTCGGCACCGGCCAGCTCAAACGCAAAAGCGGTTTCTTCATTGCAGTTAATGCCTGCTGTGTTTAGGACGCATACCGATGGGCTACTCATGCTGCTACCTCCTCTTGGTGCGGCTGACCTTTCCAGGCCCGCTTAAGATCCGGTACTGCCAGGTTAAACAGCTCTTCCTCGGGGGTGCGGGCTACCAGCTGTTTTGTCCGTGTGGTTTGGCCCAGTACCTGGTGCGGCACGCCTTGGAATAATCTGGCAGCAGCCATGGGGCTTCCTACCTCTACCACAAAGCAGCCAGCGGTCTCGTTCAAAAGTTGTTGGGTAGCGGGGAGATCGGGTGACAGGTATAGTTCTACGCCACAGTCACCGCCAAAAGCCATCTCGCTGACAGCTGTTAACACGCCGCCTTCGCTGACGTCATGACAGGCCAATACTTCGTCTGTCTGAATGGCGTCAAAAACGCTTTGCAAGGTTTGTGGCAGTTGTTCTAGATCTACCCTGGGCAGGTTGTCGCTACTGCCACCATGGGTATCATGCAGGATAGAGCCGCCCATGGCCTGGTAGTCTGGCTTGCCTACCAATACGAGGGTAGAGTCAGTTTTTTTGATGTCACTGGTAACGGTTTTTTCGATATCTGCAATTTTGCCGGCTACGGCAATGGTCAGAACAGGTGGTACGTCGATAACTTCTATTACTTCACCTGTTCCGTTGGTTCGCTTGTAGCGTGAAGATAGGCTATCTTTGCCAGAAATAACAGGTCGCTCTAGGGCATCCATGCTGTCACACACTGCGTCCACCATCATATCTAATGCGCCCATAACATGTTTGTCTGGTGTGGCGGTGACGTAGTTATTGGTCAGAACAGCCTTTTTGGGATCGCCGCCCACAGCGACGTAGTTGCTCATTCCTTCGGCCACTGCCCAGATGCTTCCCCAGTATGGGTCGATGTCATTCAGTACCGGATTCATGCCGTGGGCCTGCACCAGCCCATAGGGCTTACCCAAGATGGGTTGCAGTACAACGGCATCATTGGGCGCGTCACGCTTTACGCCGCCGTATGGCTTTACTACTACGCCACCCTGTACCTCGTGGTCATAGCCACGTACGGTGTCTTCTTTGGATCTGATGTTGCCATGGGACAATATTTGATGAATGGTATCTTCCCAGTCGGTAACTTCAACGTCGACTTCTGCTATCTCTGGTCGCTGCCAGTTGGCCGTCATCTCGCGCTGAGCCAGGCCATTCTTGAGGAAGTCATAGTCCAGGCTAATAACTCGTTTGTCGCCATAGGTAACTTCCAGAGTTGGCTCTTGCCCTTCTGGCGAGCCAAAGGTGCCCAGTACGGCAGCTTCTACGCCATGTTTGGCGCAAATAGCTGCAAATTCGTCGTATTTCTCGGGGATGATGGCGGCCACCATGCGCTCTTGTGATTCGCTCATCCAGATTTCCCATGGTGCCAGGCCGCTATATTTCAGGGGTGCTTTGGCCAGGTCTACCTGTACGCCAATGTCTTCGCCTATCTCGCCAATGGCAGACGAAAAGCCGGCGGCACCGCAATCTGTGAGGGCGCGAATACAATAGGCATCGCGGGCTTCTAACAGGGCGTCGGACAATTTCTTTTCCTGAATGGCATCGCCAATTTGCACTGCGCTGGAGTGTACGGCGGCTGTCTCGGCGGTCATGTCACCAGATGAGAATGTGGCACCGTGGATGCCATCGCGTCCGGTTTTGCCACCAATGGCAACCACCAGGTCATCGCGTTCGGGGTCGCCCTTGTGGGCAAATTCTTCTGGCAGCAGGCCCAGAGCACCCACCATAACTGTTGGTTTGGCGCGGAAGTTATTGTGGTAGTGGGTCGAGCCGTTGGCTGTGGGTATACCCATGCGGTTGCCGTAGTCCCGGACGCCATCGATGGCCCGTTGTTCTATGTAGGCAGGGGATAGGCAGTTTTCGGGCACCTGGTCGTCAGGCATGTCAGGGTCAGCGAAGCAGAAGATATCAACAGACAGAATAGTTTTGGCACCTTTGCCAGTGCCCATAATATCGCGAAAGACGCCGCCGCTGCCGGTCATGGCCCCGCCGTACGGGTCAAGGGCAGAGGGGCTATTGTGGGTTTCGAACTTGATGTTAATACACATGCCCTCGTAAAACATAAAAACACCAGCGTTGTCGTCAAAAGCTGACACGATTTCTTCGTCAAAATGCTTGCGGGCGGTATCTTTGATGCGCTTAAACAGCGGGTCTTTTTCTACGCCGTCTTTGAAGATCTTGGCGTTAAACGTTTTATGGCTGCAGTGTTCGCTCCAGCGGCCAGCAATTGCCTCTAGCTCGGCATCTGTTGGGTCGCGGTCTTTACCCTGGAAGTAATCTTGCAGGGTTTTCAGTTCTGCTGGGTCCAGGAACAGGCTGCGGGCGGTGGACAATTCTGCCAGCTCTTGCTCGGACAGGTCACGAATGGCTACGGCTTCGATGGGGCCGACTTCACCAGTGATTTGCAGGGTGTCTGGGGTCGCTGTCATAACTCGCTCGACCGTTCTGTTCATGGCTATGCGGTTCACGACTTGGTCTATGTTGTCTTGCGGTGTGTCTGGGGCAAAATGAAGTTCGGTGCTGGAGCTTACGGCCAGGGGAGCAATGCCTAGCAGTCCCGAGGCGTACCCGATGGGTTTTTCCTCTGGATTCATCATGCCAACCTGCGGGGCGACTTCGACCCTCTGGGGGTTATCCCAGTTGGTGCGTTCGCCAACTTCGGCGTCTTGGGTCAATGAGTCGCTAAAGACTTGCCATGCGAGCATATCGGCATCTTCGTCAGTGATTCCCTCGACCCGAAAGACACGGGCGGTGGTCAGGGCAATGTCAATACCCAGCATAGCCTCTGCTTGTTTGCGAATTGCTTCCGCTGTCGGGTCGTGATCGCCAAAGACCCGTATTTCGTGTATACCCACTCCTATAACCTCCCCGGTAGGTTACTCACTATTCTTACTAAGCTTAACCAATTATCTACCTGATTTCTAGGCGCCGAGGTAAATAACACAACCCCCATGGTGTCTTTTTGGCATCAAAAAAGTGTTTGACAAAACATTCAGCAACAATTAACATTCAACTATATGGTTGAATATACACTGAATCTCGACTTAATCTTTCACTCGCTGGCAGATCCCACCAGGCGAGACATTTTGGAGCGCTTGGCAAAGCGATCTATGTCTGTTGGTCAGATAGCCCGGGATTATGAACTGACGTTTGCGGCTGTCTCTAAGCATGTAAAGGTGATGGAGAAAGCCAGGCTGGTTATAAAGCAGCGGCGTGGAAAGGAGCAGATTGTGAGTGCAGCACCCAGTACGGTCAAGGACGCTTCAGAGTATCTGAAGCGCTACGAGGCTATGTGGAGCGAGCGTTTTGACGCTCTTGATATGTATCTAAAAAGTAACTAAGGAGATGTATATGGCAGAATCACGAACGCTAACTATAGAAAGAATCTTTGACGCACCAGTAGAAAAAGTATGGGCAGCCTGGTCTCAGCCCGCAGAAATTGCTAAATGGTGGGGGCCGAAGGACTTTGGCTCGGAAGGCAATAAAATTGACTTTCAGGTGGGTGGCAAGAGCGTACTGTGTATGGTGTCACCAGAGGGCCAAAAAATGTACAGCGGCGGTACCTATAAAGAGATCGTAGAGCATCAGAAAATTGTGACAACTGATAGTTTTATGGACGCCGAAGGCAATATTATATCTGCCAAAGAGTACGGTATGGCTGCTGATTTCCCCAAAGAACTATTGATAACAATCACCTTCGAAGCGCAAGGTGACAAAACCAAGCTGACCATTCAGCATGCCGGCCTACCCGTTGGTGAAGACGCCGATATGGCTGAGGCTGGCTGGAACGAATCGCTTGATAAACTGGCAGAAAGCTTAAAGTAAGGAGTATTGCATGCAAAAGATAACCCCATCACTATGGTTTGACAAAGAGGCCGAGGAGGCCATGAAGTTTTACATCGACATCTTCAACAGCGCCCCCAACAAAAAGGCCGAGTCAAAGATTGTCGGCATCACCCGCTACCCAGACGACCAGCAAGTAGGACCCATGAAAGACATGGGCGGCAAAGTGCTGAATGGCATATTTGAACTGGCTGGCCAAAGGTTCATATGCCTGGATGGCGGCCCGATATTCAAGTTCAATGAATCAATTTCTTTGTATGTAGAAGTTGCCGACCAAGAAGAGTTGGACTATTACTGGAACGCGCTATCGGCCGTCAAAGAATCCGAACAATGTGGCTGGCTAAAAGACAAATTTGGTTTGTCGTGGCAGATCATTCCTGCCCGCATGGGCGAGCTGCTGGGCGACCCAGACAAAGAAAAAGCCGGCCGCGCCATGCAGGCCATGCTGCAGATGCATAAAATTGATATAGCCGCACTTGAAAAGGCGTATAAAGGAGAATAACTATATGGGAAAGACCAAATTTACGATCGAACCAGGACAAAGCACTATAACTATCGAGCGGGAGTTTGATGCTCCCCGAGAAAAAGTATTTGCAGCATTCATCGACCCGGATGTAATCGGAAAATGGTGGGGTGGAAAAACGTACGAGACAACTATCGAGACGTTCGAGCCTCATGCTGGTGGCAGTTGGCGATTTGTGCAAAAGACCTCAGACGCCGAGTATGCGTTCCATGGTGTTTTCCATGATGTCACTGCGCCAGAACGGGCTATCCAGACGTTCGAGTTCGATGGCCTACCAGAATCAGGACACGTTGCCATGGATAGCATGTGGCTGACCGAAGAAAACGGCAAAACAAAGATGAAGATTGTCTCTGCGTTCCAGTCTGTCGAAGATCGTGATGGCATGGTTGACTCTGGCATGGAAAAAGGTGCCAGCGAGGGCTACGATGTCTTGGCAGAAATTGTAGAAAGTGCCTAAAAAGCCATGAACAGTGGTGACCTAAAAGCGAAGTTCTCGGGCACGGTAATCGTGCCCGAAGACCCGGGGTATCGGCAGGTGCAAAGTACGCTATTTTTCAAAGGCGCACCAGCAGTCGTACTGCAACCCAAAACCAATGACGACGTTGCGCTGGCTATCAAATACAGCCGTGAGAATTCGCTGAAGTTGTCAATCCGCAGCGGTGGTCACAATGGTGCCGGTTTTAGCACTAACAAGGGCGGTGTGGTAGTCGACCTGTCGCTTATGAAAGATGTGCAGGTGATTGACCAAACCAAACACATCGTCCGGATCCAGGGCGGAGCGATTTGGGGCGACATTGCCAAAGAATTGCACAAGTCAGGCTGGGGGCTGTCGTCCGGCGACACCATATCAGTCGGTGTTGGCGGGCTGACACTGGGCGCTGGTGTGGGCTGGATGGTCCGCAAATATGGCTTGGCTATAGACAGCCTGGTTGCGGCAGAGGTAGTAACAGCTGACGGCAAAGTAGTGCGGGCCAGCGACTCAGAAAACCCCGATTTGTTTTGGGCGCTGCGTGGTGGCGGTGGAAATTTTGGTGTAGTGACGGCCTTTGAGTTTGCTGCTCATCCAATTGGCAAAGTCTTTTCTGGCAAAATTGTGTACGGCTTGGACGCTTTGCCTCAGCTCATGACCGGCTGGCGCGACGCCATGCGGACGGCGCCAGAAGACCTGACTACTATGCTGGTGACACTTCCTTCATTTATGGGTATGCCACCGTCGGCGATTGTGATGTGCTGCTACGCCAGTGATGACAAGTCAGCCGCTGACAAGGCTCTGAAGCCGCTGAGAAACCTTGGCAAACTTGTCAGTGATGACGTTAGTCGTATGGAATACTTTGAAGTTTTAGAAGAAGCGCACCCACCGGAAGGCACGGAGGTAATTGTCAAAAATGGCTTTGTGTCGGATTTTAGCGACGAGCTTGCGCACACAGTAGCCGGGCTGTATACGGGAGAAACGGGGCCGATCCTGCAGATCAGGGGCACTGGTGGGGCTATGAACCGCGTCGCTGCTGACGCTACAGCTTTTGCCCATCGTGCCAGCGAGGCGTTGATAGTAGCACCAACATTTATGCCACCTGGTGCTACTGCGGCCGATAAAGAAAAAGTGCTTCAGCCATGGCGACAAATCGCACCGTTTACCAAAGGCGCCTATATCAATTTCTTTACAGATCCAGATGAACCCATAGACACCATGTATCCACCAGCTACGCAGAAAAAATTGGCCAAGGTAAAGAAACAGTACGACCCCACCAATGTCTTTGACCAGAACTTCAACATCAAACCCTAGACTCGAGGTGGTCAGGGGTCAACGGATACGCTACACTATAGAAAAGTAAATAAAGGACAACCGCATGGCAAAAACGTCAGAAAATGCGATTGCAGTCAAGAATCTGCAAAAATCCTACGGCGACCTAAAGGTCCTGATGGGAGTGAATTTTACGGTCGAGCGTGGGAGTATTCTGGCGCTGTTAGGGCCTAACGGTGCTGGCAAGACCACTACTATCAAAATTTTAAGTACACTGTTGCAGCCAGATGGCGGCTCGGCTTCTATCAACGGCTTTGATATTGTCAAAAATTCTGCCGATGTCCGGGCAAACATTGGCCTGACTGGCCAGTATGCCGCAGTAGACGAATACCTCACCGGCGAAGAAAACCTGCAAATGATGGGCCGCCTGTATCGCCTGAGCATGGATGATACCAAGCGTCGGGCCCAACAGCTGCTGAGGCTGTTCGACCTAACCGAGGCCTCTAAGCGTACGGTCAAAACCTATTCTGGCGGTATGCGCCGCAAGCTAGACTTGGCTATGAGCATGGTGGCTTCGCCGCCTATCGTGTTCTTGGACGAACCAACCACCGGCTTGGACCCCAGGTCACGCATGGCTATGTGGGACACCATAAAGATGCTGGCCAAGAACGGCATTACTATCTTGCTAACCACTCAGTATATGGACGAAGCCGATCATTTGGCTGACAACATTGTGGTGATCGACGGCGGCAAGGTTATTGCCGAAGGTACAGCCGATCAGCTAAAGAGCAAGGTGGGCTCTGACCGCCTAGAGCTGACCATCAGCGAAAAGAGTGACTTTGAGCAAGCCAAGAAAGCTGTCGACGGCAAAGGCCTAAAGGCTGATCCAGAAAATCGTACCCTCAGTATCGCCAGCAAGGGTGGCATATCTATGGTCAAGACAACCCTGCAGCGACTAGAAGACGCCAAGATTTCTGTTGAAAATATTTCTATGCACCGTCCAACCCTAGACGACGTGTTCTTGTCACTGACTGGTCATGTGGCTACAGCCGAGGACCAAAAGAATGAGGCACATGCCAAAAAGAAGAAAGGAAAGAAATAACATGAGTACTACCGAGAACGAACTCATCAGTACCGTGCAGCCAGAGCAACGCTCTAAATTATTCTGGCTGTTCAACGATATCTACGAAATGATCAAGCGCAGCGTGCGGCACATTATCCGTAGCCTTGACCAAGTCATGTCACTGATCATGTTTCCTATCATGTTCATGTTACTGAACCGCTACGTTTTGGGCGGGTCAATCAATACTGGCGATGTCAGTTACGCCAACTATCTGTTTGCCGGCATTTTGGTGCAGACCTTGGCCTTTGGCGCCAACTACACCACTATCAACATTGCTGTGGATATGAAAGAAGGTATTGTAGATCGTTTCCGCTCGTTGCCTATGTCTAGTAGCGCATTGATTGTAGGACACATTATTGCCGACCTGTTCCGCAACATCATATCTGGTGCCATCATTATTTTGGTTGGCTTTTTGGTTGGATTCCGTCCAAGCGCCAGCTTGGAGGATTGGTTGCTGGTTATCGGACTGTCGTTGCTGTTCACGCTGGCTATTTCTTCGCTGTCTGCCATTCTGGGCCTGATTGTAAAGAGCCTTGAAGCGGCGCAGTGGATTGGTTTTGTGCTGATCTTTCCGCTGACCTTCATTTCCAGCGCCTTTGTCCTGACCAGCACGTTGCCTGGTCCGCTCCGGATCTTTGCCGAAAACCAGCCAATTACGCATGTCATTAATGCCACTCGTGCACTGTTGGTGGGTACCCCAATGGGTAATGCCGGCTGGCTGTCGGTTGTCTGGTGTGTGGGCATCATCGTGGTGTCTATCCCGTTGACCGCCTGGCTGTTCCGCCGCCGATCTGCAAGCTAGGTATGGCGCAGTATGTAGCCCTGCTCCGTGGTATTGGCCCGCTCAATCCAAATATGCGTAACGAGAAAATTCGCGCCGTGTTTGAAGGATTGGGCTTGGTCGATGTTCAGACGGTGCTGGCAACCGGCAACGTGCTGTTTGAATCGAACAGGCGGGACACTGCCCAACTTGAGTCAGATATAGAGGCTGCCCTGCAGCCACAGCTGGGATTTCATAGCACCACGGTTGTTCGAACTCGGCAGCAGATGCAATCGCTGCTGCTGACACATCCTTTTGAGTCTATGCTGTATTCCAAAAAGACCAACCTGAATGTGACCTTCCTGAAGAAAGCTGCCAGCACCCGTTGGCAGTTTCCGTATAAAAACCCAGATAAAACCTACACCGTGCTTGCCATGCAGGATATGGCTGTGTTTAGCGTGGTAGATCTCACCGGTGCTAAGACACCAGATTTGATGGTTCGACTAGAGAAAGAATTTGGCAAAGACATCACTACGCGAAGTTGGAATACCGTGCAAAAGATAATAAAAAAATGGGAAGGCTAAGACGCTTTTCGTCCTTTTGGACTCATCAGCATAGATACGCATCTATGGAAACGGATAGCGATAGCATAAGGATGGTTCAAATGAACCAGCACAAATGCTACCGACCTGGTCGGACCAGGATTTACCTCTTTATTACAGGAGCCGTGGCGGCGAGGGTCAGTTCTCGACGACGGCGAAGCCCAGGCGGGGGCTCATGAAGCCATCGTCGGTGGTGACCCCGGTGATGCCGGCGGCGAACGTCATGTCGTACATGGTGCCGTAGTAGTTCCACTTGAAGGGCACCTGCGAGAGGTGGGCTGGGAAGTCGTTGGTGCTGAAGCCACTGAACGAGTGCTCCATCATGCGACCCCAGTCGAAATCCTCGCGGAGCTTGGCGCCCTGCTGGGTCTGGGTGTGGGCGAAGAACGCCGTGAACCAGCCGTTGATGAAGGGGCCACCCGAACCGCCGCCGTACTTGTAGATCGACCGCCAGAAGTTCTCGTCCACCTGGTGGGCGGACGCGGTGGCATGGATCTTCTCAAGGACCGGCAGCAGGTTCTCGAAGTAGGCCCGCAGTCCGGGGAACTCGATGGACAGACGGTCGGTCATGGAGTAGAGCGTGTCCCAGTCCTCGGCGGTGCCCTCCAGACGGATCTGGGGGATGCCGCACATGGTCCGCCACTCGAACTCGTAGTAGGAGCTCACGACGTCCATGAATGCCACCAGCACCGCGGTCTCGTCCTCGATGGTCGTGGTCGAGAAGGCGGGCAGGAACAGCTGCATGGTGCGGTCGGTCACCTTGGCGGCCAGCGGCTCGCGGATGAGGTTGATGGACCGCATCCAGTCGGACGGGGCGTCGTAGCGCAGGCTGTCGTCGCGGACCTCGATGGTCTGCTTCTGGCTGGGCGTACGGGTGAACGCGGCAGCGTAGCGGTCCGAGTTCTGGCGGACATGCTCGGCCACTTCGTGGACGATCATGTACCACACCCAGTCTGGCGACAGGCTGAACGGCATGTGAGCCGCGAAGCATTGGTGCAGAGCCTGGAGGCCGAGGCTGACGTTGGCCACGCCGTAGCTGGCCTCGTCATGGTCACGACCATAGGAACTGTTCACCGCCGTGACCACATGCAGCTTGTTGCGGCTGTTGTAGTGCACCCGGGTCGGGTTGTCCAGCACGGTGTCCAGGAAGCCCTCGTTGGAGCGGAGTTCCACCGTGACGTTGGTGGGTTCGTGCTGCCGGCCGCCGTGGCGGGGCCGCTGGATGGGGGTTTCGATGACGAAGGTCATCATTTCCTCCTGTAGGATGTCGAGGTGCGCTGCCCTAAGGCAACATCAAACCGCACTTGACGGAAAGAATAAATATATTATAGCATAAATAAATACTTCATACAACTACATGCTTGAAAGACAGACTGCATAGGTTGGTATACTTAAAAGCTAAACAGGAGCTTATATGTGTCGAAATATAAAGACGTTATTCAATTTTGATCCGCCAGCTACGGACGAAGAAATCCATGACGCTGCCCTGCAGTTTGTGCGCAAGCTGTCTGGTTTTACCAAGCCGTCACAGGCCAACGAAAAAGCCTTTGACCAAGCAGTTGAAGAAACGGCGGTGGTGGCAAAGAAGCTACTGGTTTCGCTGGTGACTCATGCCGACCCGCACAACCGTGAAGAAGAAGCCGCCAAAGCACATGCCCGCGCGGTTAAAAGATTCGGTTAGCCTACCCCTTTCGTGCGGAAGGCCTAACAAAGTGTAATCATCTGGCTCTCTGACTGTAGGTCTTGTAGAATTGAATAAGCAAAAGCAATCTTGGACCGCTCTAGCCTGAAAGGATTCCTAAATGAGTGCCGAACTACAGAATGGCTTGCACACTGAGTTGCCGCCAGCAGCTCAAGAGCACGTAGACCAGCTGCATCCTGATCTTCAGCAGGCCATGGGTAGTCAGCTACTTCGCCTGAGCCATGCTGATTTTCATAAAAATGCAAACGCTGAGGTAGTTTTTGGCAGCCAAGAGCCTGCCAGTACAGAAGTCGGAGAATATGGGCCACAAGTAGATCGAGTGGGACATTACATTACCGAAGCGTCGGCTGCGCTCCATGCTGCTCACGATAGATTGACTGAGGCGGGCCAAGCAGAAGGGGTTATTTCGGCCGAAGGCTTAGCCGTGGCCGCACATCGCCAGCTGGTTGAACAGGCTGCGGATAAAAAGCGGGACGGTGATACCGAGGCAGCTATTTCGAGCCTAGAGACGGCTTTGATCATTCAAAGTCTCACGCCGCACAATGACTACGACAAGGGTCAGGATGTATTTGTACATACTGCCGTCAGCCAAAATCTGGCAACCGAGCTGGTGCGAGCTACCAAAAACACCTTTGGGGTGGTAAGTGTGCCCCCGGCTGGCAGTGGGCGCTTCACCGCGGTAACACCAGTATCGCGGTGCAGTCAGCGTTCTAGCGCACTACTAAAAGTTGCTTCAGCAGAAGACTTCTCTGATGACTTTTCGGATACTCAGCCATTTTTGGATGAAGCACATACCAGAGAAACGGCTGATCTATCGCAGGATGACCTGCTGAGTCTCACAAGAGCGGCAGTAGGTCGGCATAGCCCCGAAGAGGCAAAAGCTTTTGCCACCAAAGCTTTAGAAGTAACCGAAAAACGCACCGAAGATCCTGATGCTCTGGCTGCACTATTGATCCAGGCAGAAGAACTCAAAGTAGACGACCTCGATACGCGCCTTACTCGCCTCCGGGCTGAACGTCGTGTTGGAGATAGTTATGTATCAATGATGGATTTGACGCCAAAGACTATCCAGCGGGCTATTCCCCGGCTTGTTCACGCTGGCCACGAAGAGTTAGCCTACGATCTCATATCTTCTCACCGTGGGGAGCTCTGGGGTAGCAAAGATGCTGTCCATGACTGGCTAGGAGTGGATACGCCAGAGGCCGAACGCATTGTGAAGACTATTGAAAATTTGCACACGCGTAAGCAAGAAGCACTTACTGTTACCCTGCAAGCTCACGGTGCCTCCCAGGAGGTAATTGACGATATGGTTGCATATAGTGAGGCGGTTGATCCAGACCAGGCGGCCGCGGTCAGTTCTGATTTTTGGCCTCGGTACGAGAGCCTTGACTCAGAGGCTCGACATGCTCTCCTGAAGGGGGACGGAGCCATGGAAGACAGGGCGTCAGCCTTGGTGGTGCTAGAGTCTCGTGGTTTTCACGAGGATGTCCCTCAGGTAGTGGATGCCCTGGCAAGGCTTGAGGGATCAGAGGCGCAGACGCAGTTTGTAGCATCTTTGGAGACCGCTTGGAAAGAAGTGAACGACGCTGCAGATGAATCAACTAAGGAATATACTACTTTGGGTAGGAAACATGTCTTATTGCAGTTCGAGGACCCGAGTCACGCCCTGCAGATCGCTCGTCAGGTATTTGGTGAAGAATATCTAGACGATGTAGGTAAGATTTTGTCTATTTGTCGTGATAATTCGGACGTCTTGGTGGCCATACCCTCTGGTTTGGCCGAGCAGTTAGTAGAGTTCAGGGGCCAGGTGGGTGATGAGCTGTTTAACAAAGCCATCCAACAGGCGCCATATAGCCAAGGCAATAACCAAGAATATTTGACGAGTTTTATGCGGGCAACAGAACAGGTGGGTGACTTTTTGGGCGACCCAGGTATTCGATCTGCACTACTCAATCGGGCAGATCCTCTTGACGTGGCAAAAGACGTTTTAGGGACCAGGGCTCGTTTGGAGGCATATGGTCTTACGCTGAGTGAGATTCAGGCGTTGCCCCTAACAACATTGAAGCATTCACTAGACCGAAAAGAAGAGGAAGGTGGCCTGACGGAATACATACGAGAGCTTCGGTTCGAGGCCGAAATGCGGGCTGGTTTTGGGAAGGCCTGGGAGGCCAGAATTGAATCCTGGAATGCCCGTAAAAAAGCAGCCGAGAATGGAGAAGAGTCTGAGGCCAATACTCCCGAAGTAGCGCGCAAATCTGAGCTAACAGATTTCAAAGTTTTTGAGAGCTATTTGTCGAAGCTTGGGTTGGGACACGAAAGAGCCTTTAGTATGTTCGCGAGCTGGAACACTAAACGCCCTCTAGAGAACGAGATCTATGATCTCGAGCTCGGAATGGAGCGTGACAGTCAGCTGGCAGAGAATGTGACGCAGCACGTAGAGGCCATTGTGCAAGAGGCTCGGCCCCTCGCCTCCTTTGTGGAAGCCTATGGCGCGCAAGAAACTTTGGCAATTATTGATACATTTGGCATACATCATTTTACTCGCTATGATGCCCGCCAGCTGCACCAACAATTACTGGTATGGCGCAAAGGGGACGTTTCACCTAAAAACATCGTGGTATCGGCACACAGTGATCATAATACTGCGTTTAGGGCTACCGGAAAGAACTCTGCCGAGCAGCTTGGTAGAAAGAGGACATATAAGAACAAGCATGAGGAAGCTACTCGCTATACGGCCAATGGACTATTCTTTTTCGAGGCTAGCGCTAAGGCTGACATAGCCAAAGTTGCCCTGGCGGTTGGCCAGCGAGAAAGACAAAACGGCCGCGATCCACGTCACGGTCGGCTAGAAAATTTCATCATCCAGGCACACGGAAGTCCCGAGGGTATGGATCTTGGCCCATACTCGGGGCAAGAACTGAACGCAGATGACTATGTAAAGGCTCGGCAGGGTCGCTACTCACTAAACCAAGACGCTTATCCTAGGACTAGAGTGCAAGCAAATACCTTTAGCCAGCACCTGGGGGATAATTTTCGGATAGTCTTGTCTTCCTGCAGTGCGGGGGCGCTGGGGGGAGTTGGCCAGGCTATGTCTGGAGGGCATGGCAGGCATTTAGTTGGAGCCGCAGAAGTTATAAGTACAATGACAATCGAACCCAACGGGAAGGTTACCTATGAGCACGGGGGAGCTGATGTGCTTGCAATGCAGTATAACCAGGGCGTGGTAGAGCAAGAATAGCGTTCACAACCGGCTCGTTTTGTACGGAATTACTGGGATGGAAGGCAGGCTTCCCTAAGCCCTAAATCGTTTGTGCCAGTCGGTTGATAGGTTCAGGGCAACAGCATAGGGCAGGGCGTGCTGGCGGGCGGCTTCCCGCAAGGCGGTGTTTTCAAACTTGATCTTATCTTGTTCGACAACTTCAATGTACTGCCGAAAACCTTCTATGTGTGGCCAGGCGCGCCTGAGTAGAAAAGTGCCCTTTTCCATATTCATGGCTCGTTTGCAGCTGGCGGCAGCCAGGTAGCTGGCCAGACCATACAAAATGCTGCCAATCCCCCACAGAATGGCAAGTGTCAGCAGCGCGGTGTCGCGGTGTACGCTGATGTACGGATTGTTGGGCCCCAGCGAGGCTTCGGTTGTGCCCCAGTCTCCGTTCAGGAAAGGTGGCAGAATAATGAGCGGGATGCTGATGAGTCCGCCCACAAAGAAGTACCGTAGCCAAGTACCACCAACAGATGATGGGCGATGCAAAAAGCCTTTGGCTCGTAAGTCTGCCTCTAGCTGCAGCTGTATGCCTGACGTCCAGAGTTTGGCGTCGCTCCGAAGCACTCGCCATGTGGGATCGTGCTGAATGCTCAGCAGTATCTCTTCCTCAAAGCTAGTCACCTCTCGGTCTTTTACGATATCGGTCGTGACGCGCATATGGAAATCTATGGCTCCCAGCTTGCTGTGTGTGAGCGGTTTGAGCGCTAGCTTGTGCCGAAGCTCCAGGTCAAAAATAGTTGCCAGCAGTTCGGCTTCACCAAATGCACGGTCATATAGATATGCTATCTCACTTGGGCGCAAGTCGTTGGGTGCGGTGTACTCGGCAATGATGGTCTGCTGCTTACTCCAGCGGCGTTTGGCGTTGGCAATACGGATCTGCCTGCTTAACACTCCCACCAGCCACCCCACCGGCAAAGCTAGCGCTAGAGCCCCGAATGATAGAAGCAAAGAGCTAACAGACTGATTCATGATTCAATTCGCTTCAGGGTTTGCTCTAGATCAATGCCCGTGCCAATGACGGATTTCCATAGATCGCCATGCTTTTTCAGGCGGGCTGGGGTGTTTTTGATGGTGAAGTCACTTGGCTTCAGCCCCTTCTTTACCTCTTTCCAGTGCAAGGGCATAGATACGCTGGCGTCTTGGGTTGGGCGCACCGAATAGGGCGCGGCCAGCGTTTGGCCGGCACGGTTCTGCAGAAAGTCCAGGTAGATCCTGTGCTTTCGCTTGTCTGGCATGCGCTCTACGCTGGTGATCTTGGGCAGGCGGGTGTTGACCTCTAGGGCAATCAAATGAGCCAAATTCTTAGCTTGGTCGTAGCTGTATCTGGCCTGCATGGGGATATAAATATGCAGGCCGGTCTTGCCCGACGTTTTGGGGTAGGTGGGGATTTTCCACTGGTCACAGACCTTTTTGACTTCTTGGGCAACTTCTATGACTTTCTCGAAACTGACGCCTTCCGGGTCTAGGTCTATGACAACCCAGTCGGGTTTTTCTAAGTGGTCAGCGCGGGAATTCCAGGGATTGATCTCTATCGAGCCCAGCTGAACGAGGTATAGCAGGGTGCTCAGATCGCCACCTACAATCCAATGCAGGTCTTCTTTATTGCTTTCTGAAAAGATATTGGCGCTGGGTACCCAGTCTGGCAGATGTTCGTTGTTTTTCTGAAAAAAGCTCTCGCCGGTGATGCCATTGGGCATGCGGTTCATGGATAGCGGTCGATCTTTCAAATAGGGCAGGATATAGTCGGCAACAGATTCGTAGTATCTGAACAGATCGCCCTTGGTGTATTTCTTTTTGGGAAAGAATATTTTGTCTAGGTGTGTTGGCTCAAACGGCCACCCCTTGGCATTTTTTGTTGGCTTGGTGTCTGGTTCTGTGGGTTTTTCCCGTTTCACGTTTTTTGGCTCCTTATCTGCCCGGAGGCCCTTAAACTCTGGGTGACGCATAAACCCGTCACTGGTCCATTCGGCAAACTCCATTTCACAAACTATCTGCGGTCGCACCCAGTGTACCGGTGCGTTGGGTTTGGGCTGGGTGGCAAAGGGCGAGCTTTTGCGTTCTATCTTGGCCAGCTTTTCCTGCAGTGCCTCACGGTCCTTGTCTGGAATGCCGCCGCCCGAATGACCAACGTAGACAAAGTTGCCTTTCTCGTATACTCCCACTAGCAGCGAGCCCAGATATTTGCGGCCGCCTCGCGGTTCGGTGTAGCCACCAATGACTACTTCTTGTCGCTGGTGAGTTTTGATCTTTTGCCATTCCATACCACGGGTGTGTTCGCGGTACAGGCTGTCGGCCTGCTTGGCTATCATGCCCTCGAGGCCTTTGCGCTGCATAATGGTAAATAGTTTCTCGCCGTGTTGTTCTACGTGGTCGCTATAGATGAGGGTGGGGTGATCGGGCAGGATGCTCTTTAGCAAAGCCTTGCGTTGTAGCAAGGGCATAGTGCGCACGTCGCGGCCATCGCACCACAAAATATCAAACACGCAGTAGCGGATCGTCCCTGGGGTGTCGTCCTGTCCAGAACCGGGGTCCCCGCCAAACCTGTTTGGTGGGGCTTGATAGCCTTGCAACCACTCAAAATGAGAGACGCCGTCTTTGCCCATTACTACAATCTCACCGTCTAAAATCACGTCGTGGTCAAAGGCTTGTAGGACTTCTGTCACTGGCGAATATTTGTCGATAAAGTCTAGGCCATTACGGGAGTACAGTTGGATGTCTTTGCCTTTTTTGCTACCAATGGCTCGGTAGCCGTCCCACTTGATCTCGAACAGCCAGTTGTCGCCGCTAAAAGGTTTGTCTACCAGGGTAGAAAGCATGGGTTGTACAGCCCATGGCTCGGCTCTTTTGGGGTACCGCGATAGATCTGGCAGTTTGCCGTGGGCGCCCAGGTCGTCTACGTGTTTGTGGCTTTTAACAGATTCGTCCTGGGTTGTGATGTCGGCGTTGCTGGCATACTGGTCACTCTTTTTTATAAGCAGCCAGGCGTTGTCCTCCTTGGCATTGGGCATTTTGATAAAGGCAAATTCGCCCTTCAGCTTCTTGCCATGCACGATAAAAGTGATATGTCCTTTGCGCAGATCTTTTTGCAGGGACTTTTCGCTGCCTTTGGGGTCGCGAGGCTCATACCAGCCTTCGTCCCAGATGATGACATTGCCCGCGCCATAGCTGCCTTCTGGTATAACGCCTTCGAATTTGCGGTAGTCATACGGGTGATCCTCGGTCTGGATAGCCAGATGGTGGTCGTGCGGGTTCATGCTGGGGCCCTTTGGCACCGCCCAGCTCTTTAGGACGCCGTCCATTTCTAGGCGAAAATCGTAATGTCTGGCAGTGGCATGATGCTGCTGCACGACAAACTTTAGCTTACCGTCACTTGGCTTTCGTGTGCCGCCCTTAGGTTCGGGCGTTTGGTCAAATTTTCGTTTCTTGAAGTACTTGGTTAGGCCCACCCTACTGTCTCCTTGGTTAGTCTTTCAGGCTTGCCTTTAGGGCACTCATGATGTCTGTGGCAGAAGTCTTTTCTGGTTCTGCCGATTTCTTGACGGTGATTTTTTTGCCTTTTGTTTTGGCCTTGATCATTTCCTCGAGCTCTTCGGTGTAAGTGTCTTTTAAATCCTCGGCTATAAAAGGCTTGGTGCCTTGTTTGACCAGCTTCAGGGCCATTTCTAGTTCTTTGTCGGTTACTTCTTTATCTGTGGGCAGGTTGAGTTTGCCCGGTTCTCTTAAATCGGTCGGGAAGCGCATTTGATTCAGTACCAACACACGGCCTACGGGCTTGAGCACGGCCACATGCTCGCGCTGGTGCATCACAAACTTGGCCAGGGCCAGTTTGCCGGATTTTTGCAACGCGGATCGCAGCAGGGCATAGGCTTTTTCGCCGCCCTTTACTACCTCTAGATAGTACGGTTTTTCAAAGTAGCGGATGTCTATATCACCCTCTTCTACAAACTGCTGAATGTCTATAGTCTTGGATTTTTTGACATCTAGATCTTCCATGTCTTTTTCAGACAGTACTACATAATCGCCGTCGCGGTATTCGTAGCCTTTGACGATGTCTTCCCACGGCACTTCTTTGCCATCCTTGCGACAGATGCGGGCGTAGCGAATAGGCGAGTGGTCTGCTTTATGTAGCATATCCAGGTCTATGCCCTCCCGCGGGTTGGTGCCGCTGAACATTCTTACTGGTATATTAACGAGTCCAAAGCTAATAGATCCATTCCAGATTGGCCGCATGCGTGCCTCCTTACTGTACGTTAGCTGTCATATAACCCTTATGGTAACATGTCCCGAATCTATCGAGGGTGGTAGATGTAGCAATACAACATAAACTAAAGCTATAATGCTCCTATCCAGCGCACCCCCATAGAGATGAGGTAGTTATGCGGAGGAAGTTCATTTCAGTAGTAGTGGTTGTTGCACTGTTGGTAGCTACGGCTGCCTGCAGTGGCGGAGATGACGATGACGACCAGTCTTCGTCCACTACCACAACGACAGCTGCCACCACCACAACGGGCGGCCAGACCTCGACCACCCAAGATGAGGGCGAGGTCCCGGTGACCGCCACGACCGAACCAGATCCCAGGCCGGGAACCTGCGAAGTGTCCTGGAACACCCAGCCGGAGACGGTGCCGCTGGAGGCTTCCAGTACCCTGGGCTGGCTGGACAAGACGCGTACCGGCAAGCATCCGTGCTTCGACCGTGTGGTCTTCGACTTCGGTAACCAAGCTGGCAGCGCCGGACCCGGAAGCTTCCAGGTCAGCTACGTGGACGCGGTCACTTCCGACGGCTCAGGTGACACCGTGCCCTTGGACGGCCAAGCTTTCCTGCAGGTGACGGTTCGCACCATGGAGCCGCCGATCGACTCGGACATCCCCAACGATGTCAACCACCAGGTCAACTGGCCGGCGCTGCGCGAGGTCAAGTTCGGAGGCTTCTTCGAGGGCTCCTACATCGTCGGCGTTGGTGTCAGCCAGGAGTTGCCGTTCCGGGTGGGCCGGGACAGCGACAGCTCGGTGTTCATCGACATCGCTCACCCCGCGTGAGCATCAGCCTTGTCCGGGTTATTGTTTCCACTTGGAGACGACCGGGCAAGGCTTCTATTTTTTATAAATCATTCAGCTCCTAAAAACACAAAAAGCATTATGTCCTTGGGAACTGTCCAGGCGGCGGGTTGGGGTTGAGCCTCAGGCTCTTCCTCTTTCCCGCCACCTGGCAGCTCTCTGTTATGCCGCTACTGCGACCTAGCTGTTGTACATCTCGTGCTCCTTGCCGTGGGCGATCTCGGCCAGGTCGTCCGGGTCGTCGATGTAGCCGTCGTCCGGGTCGCCGTAGCCGTGGTCGTCGTAGCGGTCGAGCATGTCGTCCTGGTCGTCTTCAGGCACGGGGTCCGTGATCTCGTGGCACTTGGAGTGCTCGTCCTGGTTGACGAGGGGCCACCGGCAGTGCTCACACAGGGGGAACGCGGTCTGACGCTCGGCGATGCTGTACGCGGCGGCGTAGTGCTCGCTGGTACCTTCGGCACCGGCCCACTTGTCGGCCACGCGGACGGCAGCGATCTCGTCGATCTCGAAGAGGTCGTTGAGGAAGGCCATCGGGTGGTCAGCTGAGTAGGTCATGACTGCTCCTTGGTCGTGATCTTGCGATCAGTGGTCGGTATGGAAGTTGATCTTGTAGCCCAGGTTCAAGTGGCCAAGCAGGCGGAGCAGAAGTCCCTCTATGGCAGGAAGACGGTAGGTATAGGCCCATCTCCTGATAGCGATGAAGCTGTCAGAGGTAAGCATGTCACCGTGCGGCTCCATGATTCGCTCCAAGACAGCCACGCTGCCTTGAGGAATGCCGTGATGGACAAACTCGACGGGATCAGCTTCACCATTGGTATGATGCAGCTGAAACCTGACTTGGTCGCGGGTATCGAAGTCGATAGACATATTGCTCCTTCGGCTCGTGATCTCTCAGATCAGAATTTGCGATTGGAAACAAGAACACGAGAATCTTGTAATTGTTCCCAATCGCAATAGACACCAAAGCGGTTAAAACAGAGAGCTATTAAGGTACTTTAGAGGTGGTTTCCCAGCGCTACCAAAGTATTTAGTACATTAGCATAAATTTCGCAAAAAGTCAAGATTAGCAACAGGGGTGGAGATTTTATAGATTCATCAGGCTGGCCAGCTTGCGGGTGACACCTACGCCCAAAAGTGAAACAGCTCCTAAAAACAGAAAAAACTTTCTGTGCTTGGGAACTGTCCAGGTGGGGGAATGGGGGCGAGCGTGAGCTCTTCCTTTTTCCCGCCACCTGGCAGCTCTCTGTTATGGCCTCAGGCCACCCAGGTCGAACCACGTGTGTTCGGATTGGCGTTGTGCTCCCGTAGGGACGCGGTCTCTGCACAAGTGCAGGCGTAGGCCGGCTGGCCGCAGATGCCGGGACAGATGTCCTCGTCCGGGTCGTAGTAGCCGTCGTCGTATTCGTCGTCGACCATGAGGCCTGGCCTGTCACCGCCGCAGCGTGCTTCGGTCCAGGAGTCGGTCTCGTCATGGCTGTCGACGTACTCGTCACGGGTGTCGTAGCCGTCGGGGTAGTTGTCCTCGATGTCGCAGGTGCAGACTTCGAGTTCTCGGCGACAGTCAGAGCAGAGAATGCTGTCCTCCCAGCAGGGCATGCAGTAGCCGTCCTCGGCCGCATATCGGGAACAGTGGAGCGACTTGCACAGTGTGGCGGTGTGGCAGTTGCCATCGCACTCGGATTCTGGCTTGCCGCACCCTGCGCGACACAGGTACTGGTTGTCCCAGCAGATCTGGCAGAGTCGGTCCTTGACCGCGGGCTTGTCCCAGCAGCTATGACAGAGCAACTCCATCTCGGCTTGGTCCATCTCGGCGTCGAGGGCGTCCTCGGCAGCCTGGCTTGCACGGCAGAGCCGGTGGAACCTGTCCGTGTCGGACAGAATCGGGAAGGAGCAGCCGCCGCCATCCTGGCAGAACGACGTGAAGTCTTTCTGGTGGTACGCGACGAACTCCCAGATGTCGTCGTACAGCTTGCTGTCCTCCAGCGGGGTGCTGCAGAAGCGCTCCAGGAGCCGCGCAAGGCGGATGCTGGTCTTCTTCAGGCGGACACCATAGAGGAACTTGAAACAGAGCAGGAACGGGAAACGCATGGGTAACTCCTTTTGATCGGTCCAGGGCGGACAAAGGTCGTGGTAAACAATAAAAACACGACATATCTTCGTGTACTTACTGCTCACCACGACCCCAAAAGGGGTCAATAACAGAGAGCTATTAAAGTACTTTGGAAAGAGACATAATCCCCTCAAAGTAGTACATATTATAACATAAATGATAGATAAAAGTCAATATCAGTAAACCTACCTGTATCCACCCACCATACATCTTGGACACATCACCCTAAACTAGAAGGAGTGAAAGTGAGAACAAGATCTATGACCGGAAAACAGCTCCAGGTATACGGAGCTCGTATCCGTTTGGCCTGGTTTCGCAAAGCCGAGGAACTCGGCTCCGTGGTGGCGGCTTGCCGCTACTACGGCATTCCCCGCAGCGAATACTACTACTGGCGCAAGCGCTGGCTCGCCAGTGGAAAGCGGTTGACGAGCCTCTACGATCTACCGCGGACGCCAAAGAGCCATAAGGCTGATACAGATTCAGAGACTACTAGCCTCATTGTCCAGCTTCGGCTCGGGCTGGGCTACGGCGAAGACAAGCTTGCGCATGTCCTTACCCGAGACTATGACGTTACTATCTCCCACCATGGCGTTGGCAATGTCCTGAGACGTGCTGGCTTGCTTGAGCCACGCAAGAAGCGGATGCGGACACAGCGGCGGCTGAATCCGTACCCGTACGCCCCGGGTGAAGTTGGCCAGTTGGACGTGAAGCATTGGAAGCACACCGCCTACCAATATGATCTTATCGATTGCGCAACGCGCATTAAATACAAACGGCTCTATCCAGGCTACGACCCGGCCACTACTGTTGATTTCCTGGAACATGCTATCCGGTTCTTCGAACCAGCCTTTAGCTTTCAAGCAATCCAAACCGACAACGGCATGGAGTTTGTCTACGACCAGCTACCACAAACAAAGCCGGACACCCTCACCGCAGCCCAACGATGGCTCGCAGGTCACGGTATCCGGCATGGCCGGATACCACCACGAAGCCCGCATCTTAACGGCCGGATTGAGCGCAGCCATGGTGTGGACAAAGACCGTTACAAGAAGCTGACAACCAACAGCCATGCCAAAGCCGAACTCCAGACATTTCTCATTGAAGACTGCCTTGACTACAACTTCTACCGGCCACACAGCATGCTCCGCATGCTGACGCCCGTTGAATATCTGCAAAGCCTAGACGGCTTTGCAGATGCTACACTTGATACAAGTGTCTTATATGTTTAGTGGGTGGACC
>DATHJY010000007.1 GCA_035489575.1 Verrucomicrobiia bacterium | reverse complement strand
GTCTTTGATTACCTGAAACAGCACCTCCACCTACAGACCTCGTTCCCGAGGTCTGTGCAGGGCTACGCCCTGCACTACACTAGGGTGCTCCTGGGATACCAGTTGTTACAGCGGGGGTGGTGAGTTTCGTGATTCAGGTTACTGAGTATATTGATATTTTTGCAGTTTTATGATATACTATATCTGTTACTCGTAGCTATACAAGTTTCGTGTACATTCGATAGAGTAGTACGACTAGAAGGCGGAATAAACATGTTCTGGCATTTCGTAATCGGCGCACTGATCTGGCTGTGGGCTGCCAACAAGGTAGTCGGCGAGATCAACGAGCTCGAGCGGTCACTGCCCATCCCCGTCGTCATCCTGACGGCGGTGTTCGCACCTCTCGTGGTGGTCGTCGTCTTCGTGGGGCTGGTCCTGTACGGCGTGTCCATGCTGGTCTGGGGTCTCGGACGAGATCTCAAGAAGGCCATCAACCGTCGGCGCGACGAGGTCACCGCATGACCGCGGGCATCCTTATCGGGCTCAGCCTGTTCTGGTTGGCCTCCGGTCACGCCATGAACGACGTCTTGGCCGCTTGGCACCAACATGTGGCCTGGCCCCTGCGCGTGCTAGCCATAATCATCTCGCCCGCTGTGGCTGTCGTCGTTCTGACGGTAGCCCTCGTGGCTCTGGGCTGCAAGGCACTCATGATCGCGGTTCACGGACTGCAGGCACTGCTCGGGCTAGTCCGAGGCGTGCAGGCGAGCGCCTGAGATATGGATGGTGAGAGGTTCGGTCTTCTGACGAAGGCGACGGCCTCTCACCATCCAATCACCTCACCCACGCTACTACTCTGTCCCTTTATTCCTATATCTGGCTAAAAGCTAGATTTTGTATTACCCTGACTACAGTACGTAGCATGAAGATCAAAACTTATGAAATTATTTGGCAAATCAAAACTTCCGTCGCTGAACGACCTGTCTAGTATTCAGATCACCTCGCTTACTCCTAAGGTTATTACCGAGATATTGTTCCACAAAGACAAGCGGACAGAACTGTTCTTGGACCTCAAGCCGCACGAACGTATTGTGCTGCTGCACTCTTTGACCCCCAATGTGCGCAAAGACCTTCTGATGCATGTGCCCGACAAAGATCTGGTAGACATCTTGCAAGCGGTAGATCCAGACGAGGCAACTGACATGCTGCAGCTGCTGACCCCGCGTCGCCGCGAGAAGATCTTGCAAATGGTCAGCCACGAACTGAAAGATTCGCTCAGTAAGTTGCTAGAATTTGACGCCGAGACCGCAGCCGGCCTGATGACCCTAGACTACGTGCAGGTGCCGGTTAGCGCCACTGTTGCCGAGGTAGCTAGAAAGTTCAAACAACACGAAAAATCTACTGGTCGTCCACCAGTTATTATTGTGCAGAAAGAGGACGGCAAGTTGGCCGGTTTTCTGCCTGGGCACGAGCTGGGTTTTGGCCGGACAACTGAACTGATCGGCAAATATGTAAAGCACCTGCCGTCTATTAGTTACGCTGCCACCCACGACCAAGTTATTCATATGTTTCAGGCTCATCCGCACTCTAAGGTGGCTGTCAAAAACGACGCTGACGATGTGATTGGTATTATCTATTCCGACGACGTACTGAATATCATGCAAGACAAAGACAGCTCTAGTCTGTACGAATTTGCCGGTATTCGCCAAGAGGAAGGTATCAGCGACAGCACCAAGCGCAAGGTACGCAACCGGTACCAGTGGCTGATTATTAACTTGGGCACCGCCTTTTTGGCGGCCTTTGTGGTTGGACAGTTCGAGGCGACGCTCAGCAAGTTCGTGCTGCTAGCCGTCTATATGCCCATTGTTGCTGGCATGGGTGGTAATGCTGCTACGCAGACGCTGGCCGTGTTGGTGCGTGGTATCTCTTTGGGGCAGATAGAGCTGAAGACTGCGGCGCGGACCTTGCGCAACGAGATGGGTGCTGCATTTATAAATGGACTCATCAATGCCGTGTTGGTGGCGTTGGTGGTTATCTTCCTTAATCACGACTATAAAATTGCGGCCGTGCTAGCCATGGCCATGGTGGTCAACATGGTAGTGGCAGCGTTCTTTGGCACCTTGGTGCCGTTGATAATGACCAAGCTAGGCAAAGACCCAGCAGCTTCTGCAACCATATTTATTACGACCGCAACTGATGTCTTGGGCTTCTTGGTTTTCCTGGGACTCGGTACGCTCGTACTCAACTAAAAACACGAGGCAGGGGGTATGCTGCCTCGTGTTTTATGGCCCGATGCCCACGCCCTCGCACCAGCCAGTGCGAGGGCGTGGCGCTAGGGTTAGTGGACGAAGAAGAGCTTGCGCATCTGCCGTTTGATGCGTCTGGCATCTGCTCGGCTGTAAGCATTTTTGCGCAGATAAGCTTCAAGAATATCAGAGTCGGGAAGGGGTAAGAGTGCGAATGATTTACGTTTCTTTTTGATGATGGGGCCTCCTTTTTACATTAGGTTGCAATTTCAATTTACGCTCCGAACCTGAGCTTTGCCTGAGTCGCTTTTCTGGCCAGGGGTTGTACTATACTAGGTACCGAAACAGGAGTTATGGGTATGAGTATTGAAGGGCCAACGGGCGAGCACGAGCCGATGGAATCGCAGGTGGACGACGCGCAAGGTAGCCCGGAAGGGGCGAGGAAACAAATTGATTTCTCGATCGACGACAATGATGAGGAGCTGACAAGGATCGAGCTTGTTCCTATCGATGAAGAGTATGAATCATGGTAGACACTGATGTGCTTATGTTGTCACGAGTATTTTCTTAACTTGTTAAGAAAATGTATGACGTGGGTTGACGCTAACACTCAGGGCTTATAGGCTGAATAGTAATGATTAGTATTACTGATAAATTATTAAAATTTGGTCCGCTGAAGCGCGACCACAACATAACCGCCAAAGACGTGCTGCCGGCGCTGGATCACATTCACAGTTACTGGCACAAAGTGGAGCGCTATCACCCCAAAGACGACGAAAGTCTAGTGGGTCTGCCCAAGCCGTTTCTGGTGCCATCGTACGAAGAAGGTCACGAGTTTGACTATAACGAGCTGTACTATTGGGACAGCTACTTTATGGTGCAGGGCATGCTAGACGCCGAGCACAAAGACCTGGTGCTGGGTATCCTCGAAGACCTGGTCTATTTATTCCAGCGGTTCAAGATTATTCCCAACGCCTCCCGCCTGTATCTGACTAGCCGCTCGCAGCCACCGTTTTTGAGCAGCTTTATTTGGGACGTCTACGAGGCCTACAACATGGACAAGAAGTGGCTGGGCAAAATGCTCAAAGTTGCCGAGGCCGAATATCACACCGTATGGATGGGCACGCGCAAGCCGCATGCTCGCCAGGTATACAAGGGCCTCAGCCGTTACTACGACTTTAATTATCTGCATGATATCGCCGAGGCCGAGAGCGGCTGGGACATGACGCCACGTTTTGGACGCAAGGCTCTCCACTTTGTGCCTGTAGATCTGAACGCCCTGCTGTATAAATACGAAATGGATTTTGCCAAGTATTACGAATTGATTGGCAAAAAAGACCAAGTAACCAAATGGCAGGATGCCGCCAAGTATCGCAAGCGGGTTATGGACGGGCTGATGTGGAGCAAGCTCAAGGGTTTGTATTATGACTATGATTTTAAGAAAGAAAAACGTGGTGCGGTCAGCTCATTGGCTACCTATTTTCCTATGTGGGCCGGTATGGTCACCAAAAAAGAAGCCGAACAGTTGGTCAAAGCCCTAAAGCGGTTCGAGAACAAGGGTGGCCTGGCGACTACTGATGTGGCGCAACTAGCCAAGCGAGTGCCTGGTATACCCACCGTGCCCACTCAGTGGGCTTATCCGAATGGCTGGGCTCCATTGCACCTGGTTGTGGTGCAGGGGTTGGAGCGCTATGGCTACCACGAAGATGCCAAGCGCATTGCTACAAAATGGATCAAAACCAACCTAGATTGGTACAAAGAACACGGCGTATTTTTGGAGAAGTACAATGTTGTGTCTCCTGACAAGCCACCCGTGAAGGGACTCTATCCATCACAAACAGGCTTTGGCTGGACTAACGCTGTTTTTGAGCGCTTTTGTAAAGATTATATTGATGGAATCGGACCAGAGTCAAAGCAGTAGTCTGCCATGTGCAGACAAGCTGGCTTTTGATACCAAGGAACAAGCCGAGGCGACCGCCACGGTGACCGAGTGGCAGCACGGTACGCGCGTAAGGGTCTACCACTGCCAGCATTGCAGTTTGTGGCATTTGTCTAGCACCAATTTTACAGACTAAGCTTATGTAATTGGGTGTATCATACTTGTGGAGGAATAACACAAGCTTTTTGTCTTTGTAAGCTCACCGTCCTTTTGGGCAAGGGGGCTTTTATTTTAATAACCAGTTTGCGCATTTTTGTGGTTTTAAAGCTCTTAACGTTCTAACGAAAGAATAAAATGACAATACCAGATGCCGAAACCGGCGAAAGATTTGCTAGTGGAGACAGCGGGGATCATGCAAGCACGGAGGCTGCCAACAGTGTCCTGGTGTCTGCAGAAGACGTTATTACCAGAGTGGGCCAGGTAGCACTGCCTACCACTGTGCCTGATCCGGGCGATCCGGATCGTTATGTGTCTTATTCTCATCCAACAGATGTCACTCGTAAATTACTGGATACTCAGACGCGCGAGGTTATCGTGCAGAGCGATATAACTTTTGCTGACCGAGTACGTTTTGCTGAAGAAATCGGACCATGGGCAGTCAGGGACTTGGAGCGGGTGGCGGCCGAAGCCGACCAGTCACGTGGATTGATCGTTGGTAATGTAAATCCTACGGCCAATGGTGGCGGGGTGCAGTACTGGTTGATGAACCGTGTGCCTTTGTCCCGTGACCTGGGCGTAGACGAACGATGGCCGCTGATGCCGGAGAGCGAGACTGCTTTTAGGGTGACCAAAGACTGGCACAACAACAGCCAGGGAGTTGCCGTGCCGGAGATGACTCGTGGGGAATTTCGGGCTGGTATCACTGTGTATGAAGCTTGGATTCGTGATGAGGTAGAGCCAGCTCTGCGGAATTCGCTGGCCCAGGTAGACCTGGCGTATTTGCACGATCCGCAACCACATGGCCTGTACGATTTCTTGCCTCCCGGCATGCCCACTATATGGCAGAGTCATATCGAAAACAGGCGCGAACTTGTGGCCGACTCAAACACCATCCAGCACCAGATTTGGAAGTATTTTTGGGAGGGCAAGGCCGAGCGTGCTCAGGTGCATCTTTTTCATCCCGTAGACTCTTTTGTGCCCGACGTTGTCCCCGAAGCGTCCTTGGGTTTTGCGCCTGCACCCTTTGAAGCGGGTGACGACCTAAACCGCAGAATTACCGAGCAAGAGGGGATGGCAAAACGCGATTTTTGGGACGACCAGCTTAAGACCAGTGAACAGCGCAAACCAGAAAGAAGACCAGATGTTATACCGGCATCCACAGACTGGGACCGCGAGGATTGGACACAGGCCGAGATGGATTGGGATCGACCATTTATGGCGGTTGTGGCCCGTTTTGATGCGGCCAAAAATCTGGTAGATATAGACGGCAATCCTTCTATCCTCGAACACTATGCTCGGTACAGAGAGATCATGATTGCCCAGGGTAAAAAAGACCAGATCAGGCCGTTAGTTATTGCTGGCAATGGGTCTATTGACGACCCTGACGGTGATGACATGTTGGCGTTGGTCATGCATGCCCGCGCCACTAAGTACCAAGCCTTCAAGGACGATATAAAGGTAGTACGCGTTCCTCATGACGACCTGGCTATCAATGTCCTGATGCACGAGGCCGAGTTCGGTCTGCAGCCGTCCAGGCGTGAAGGGTTCGAGAACCGCGTTTCGGAGTGGATCTGGCACAACAAGGCGGTCATTGTAGCTGCGAGGGGTGGCATGCCGCTGCAAGTTATTCCGGGACGGTCAGGCTTTGTCGAGGACGCTCATAATTCAGAAGCGTGGGCGGTGCGTATGACTCAACTATCTATCGACCGTGGTCTAAAAGCTGACATGGCTCGCCAGATTGACGTCTTGCGCTTTACTCACAACTACCGTGAGTTCTCTACATTGTATGCCGGCTTTAGGACCTACATGCACTACAACCGAGCCACGAAGGGTATGTACCAAGGTGACCATCGCTGGCGAACGTCCGACACCATGGGGCCAATCGCCGCTTAAGCTATAATAGCCATAAACCAGGAGGGCGGCATGACGGAGCGAGTATTTGATGAGGAGAAATACATAGTCGGCATGTTTGACCGCGGCGTGCTGGGCTTTCCGGAGGGAGGTCTTGCCCTGAAGTCGGGCAGGGTTACACCGTACTACCACAACATGCGGTCACTGCTCTCGTATGATCAGCGTCGGATTAGGGACGGCAGCATGCCTATCGAGCAGCAGCAGGACCTTATTCGTAATACTATCGCTGGTTATGCCCAACGGTTTATGGAGATTAATGCGCGGTTTGACCATGTATTTGGTAAGGCCCAAGCAGCCACGGCCCCGATGGCGGTGGCTGCTTACGAGGCAGGCATGTCATATCTGTGGGAGCGTGTCCCAGACCCAAACAAGCTGCACTATGGTGCGCACCAGGAGCTGATAGAAGGTCATTACGAAAGTGGCCAGCTGGTGCATCTAGGGGATGATAATACGACCAACGGAGCATCCAAGATCGAGGGGGCTAACGTGCTGTTGAAGGTTGGGCTGCAGGCGGTTAGTCTGACGGTCGGCTTTGATCGCGAGGAAGACGCACGGGCAAATCTGGAGGCACTGGGCTACGAAATGAACGCCGTGACTTCACTGAGTCGGGCTGTTCCTGTTCTTCGCGACCATGAGCGGATCGACAATGGGCATGTAGAGGCGGTTATTGCCTATCATGAAGATCTGCAGCGGGCGGGTATCAATACAACCTTTAGCTTGGATGGCTAGCGCGCTATACTCTGAACTATGGCAAAACAAAGTGCTGGTGTGCTGGTGTATCGGAAAAAGCCAAGTGGGGTCGAGGTGCTGATCGTGCACCCTGGTGGTCCGTTTTGGGCAAAGAAAGACAAAGGGGCCTGGACGCTGCCAAAAGGCGAGTTCAACGACACCGAAGAGGCCCTGGACGCAGCCAAACGAGAATTTCAGGAAGAAACCGGCCAACCCCTGCCCGCAGGCGAATATCTAGAACTGGGCACCGTCAAGAATAAAAGTGGCAAGACCATATATGGCTGGGCGGTCCAGGGCGACATGGATATTACAAAACTCAACAGTAATAGCATGATGATAGAGTGGCCGCCCAAAAGCGGCAAAGAGCAAGAATTCAGAGAAGTAGATAAAGCTGGCTGGTTCACGCCAGACAAAGCAATGCAAAAACTCCACCCCGCCCAAGCACCCTTTGTCGAGCGGCTGCTCAAGGCGCTTGGCATCGAGACAGAAAAACCACCCCAGCAAGCATCTCTGTTCTAGCTCTGGCGGCCTCCCACCCCTACCGGCACGTGTTGAATTCTTTTGCCACAGGTGGATGGTATACTGTTGGTATGAAACAGGCTCATGTCACGGCTGGTTATATCGCTCTATTTAATCCTAGTTCTGACGGAGGCTTTGAGGTATCTTTCCCGGACTTCCCGGGGTGCGTTACGTTTGGTCACACATTTGAATAGGCTCAGGAAAAGGCTGCCGAGGTCTGAGGGTTGTGGCTGGAAGAGCTAAAAGCAACCCACCAAGCAATCCCTGATCATGCTACCCATCCAATCATCGCAGAGGTGATCCTGGCTTAATCCGACTACATGAAAGCATTAACCGCTCGTCAGTTGATTCGGGTCTTGCAGACAAATGGCTTTCAGTTAAGCCGACAGCGCGGGAGCCATAAGAGCTACCCCGGCAAGCCTGCCTCTTCTAGCATATTTCAGGGTCGAACCCTGAAATAGTGAAACAGGGTTCGACCCTGAAATGCGACCCTGAAATAGTGCTCTGCAAGCAGGATGGGTAACGTTGGCGTAGGGGTTGGGAGTTGTCGCGTCTCGGTCGCTTAACTTCGATGGCTATGTTTTAATACGACATATGGAATTCTACAAGAACCTGAAGAAGTTTTCTGACCTATTTAACTTAGGACTCTCGTTTGACGAGGCAGATCCACCAGAGCTAGCGGTCATAAAATACGAACAAGCTGGGGGCTTTACAATAGGCTGACTTTGTACGGTGTTGGTCGTTATGGTATGGGTCGTAAGTACTGTGAATTTAGTTTTTCGGAGGATTCGGGTGACTATAATGACGAACAAGCAGTATTGGCTTTTATGTGCCAATGGGCTGACGCTACTGAAGTGAAGCTTTTGTACAAGGATGTGGAGACTTTGACTAGTGACTTGTACGAAGGAAGGTATATCGCTGAAGTGAAGGGTCGGCTCTTCCCATTCTTTGGCTCCGAGAAATATCCTCCGGAATTATTAGAAAGCTTTAGATCCGACGAAGAGCAGAACGGCTAGTATCTTTTAGAAGGTGTTATAATAATACTTATGACACATATCTACCGCCAGTCTATGACTATGATGCCCGGGCGGGCGTAGATATTCTTATTCTCTTAGTTTTCTCTTATCACTCATAAACAGGTACACTTAAACCGTATGAATTATTACATTACTACCTCTATTCCGTATGTTAATGGCGAGCCGCATATTGGCTTTGCTATGGAAATTATCATGGCTGACGTACTGGCTCGACACGCACGTGTGCAAAAGAGGCCGGTTATCTTTAGTACTGGCACCGACGAACATGGCGGCAAGATTGCCGAAAAGGCAGCCGAACAAAAACTGTCCCCCCAAGAGTTTGCTGGGAAGATGAGCCAGAACTTTCGGGATTTGGCCAAAGCGCTAAACATCAGCAACGACCGTTTCATTCGCACGACAGACGCCGGACACGAGCAGCGGGCCCAGCTGATCTGGAAAGCCCTGGCTAGTGACATCTACAAAGGCAACTACAGTGGATTGTACTGTACCGGCTGCGAAGCGTTTGTGACCGAGGCTCAGGCCAAAGACAACAAGGGCGTATGTCCCCACCATGACAAACCATACGAGACGATAGAAGAAGAGAATTACTTCTTCAAACTGACCAAATACGCGCCACAAATTCAGACCGCCATAGAAAGTGGTAGTTTCCGGATTGTGCCTGCCACCCGCAAGCACGAGATCTTGAATGTTATCAAAGATGGCCTGACAGACATCAGTATTTCTCGACCTAAAGACAAGATATCGTGGGGTATCCCGGCCCCAGGCGATGACACGCAGGTCATGTATGTCTGGTTCGAGGCGCTCATGAACTACCTGACGGTTCTGGGCTATCCCGAACACGAAGATTTTAAAAAGTTCTGGCCCGCCAACGTACAAGTGATTGGCAAAGATATCATTCGTTTCCACGCAGCTATCTGGCCCGCCATATTGTTGGGCCTGGGCGTGTCTTTGCCCAAAACTCTGTATGTGCACGGGTTTATCAATGCCTCTGGCGGTGTCAAGATGAGCAAAAGCCTCGGCAATGTGATCAGCCCTATGGATATCATCAACGAATATTCGGCCGATGTCCTCCGCTATTACCTGCTGCGCCATATCCCCAGCTATGGTGATGGCGAGTTCAGCGCCAACCGATTGCTGGAGGTCTATAACAGTGAGCTCGCGAACGAGTTGGGCAACGCTGTGCAGCGTACCGCCGCTATGATCAAACAATACCAAAACGGCATTATCGGTAATATCCCTGGAGCCGAACACGATACATCACAGTACCTAGAGGCGCTCGATAACTTCCGATTTGACCGTGCACTGGAGGAAGTCTGGGAGCAAGTCCGTGGCCTCAACCAGTATATTGACGAACAAAAACCATGGGTAATTGCCAAGGAAGGTGACAAAGAACACTTGGCCGAAGTGCTTGCTTACCAAGTCGGCTGCTTGCTAGAAATTGCCCAAATGCTGCAACCATTCATGCCCGAAACCGCGCTTAAGATGCGTCATGTGTTCGAACAGGGTGTTATCCAGCCCATAGAAGGCACGCTGTTTCCCCGGAAAGAAGTAGCTGCTGCCAAGTCTGCGTAGAAATGTTTAAGGCAGGTTAAGGGCAGTGGGGAGTAAGGGATATGTTCGATCGAGTGTGACCCGGACTGCCATAAAAAGACAGACAGTCCGAGCCAAACCCGTATTGCTGTGACTCGCTAGGCGACGGCCAGAATCGGTCCGTCGGTGACGGGTTGGCCGGGCCGACGACCGTCACGGAAGTGCTGGACCATGCCCGACCAGGCGCTGAGATCTGGGTCGTACACGGTTGTGCCATCTCCGTGGATGAACAAGATCTGGTCGTCGCTGATGGTCAGCACCAGGTCCGTACCGCGGACGGAGTACGTCCCAGCCTGCGGAAGTTGGGGGTGAGCCAACACGTACCGTGACAGTGCCTCGAACTGCTCCTGGTTGACCCACAGCACCCGATCTTGGTCTGCCGGTGCCATGGCATTGCTTGACATGGCAACGCCATGGATGCCCTTCTCGGGATGGGCGGCCTCATCGAAGGTGAAGCTGCTGCCGTTGGTGCCCGAGAACGCCGTGCGGTGTTCTGCAGGAACCCTGATCTTTAGCTTGTGTGTCATGAACATGCTCCTTGTATATGGGGTGGTTTTAACGCCTCCCCACTGCAAAAGCCTCGCTCGGATTTTGAACGAGACGCTTATGATTTTATGACTCATTGACGTTCGCATGCAACCACTTTTGCAGAACCTTTAACAAACCAGCGGACGCTCAGTATCGTTTTCGGGTGGGTACCTACCGAATTCTTTTTGACGTGGATGCACAAAACATTGTAATTCTGCACCTACAGCACCGTCGAGAAGTCTACCGACGTTAAGGTGACAGGACTCAGTGAAGTTCTTGGCTTCACGGCTGCTGGTCAAGCAGCCAGAGCAGTCTCGATAAGAAAGCGGTGGGAGCCATGCAGTCGGTTGCCAATCTCGCTCAGAGGCACCCAGGCGACGGCTTCGATTTCGCCTGCTTCATCGTTGCCTTCCCACTGCATCTCTAGTAAATGTTCGGTGGCTACATGATCGGGGATATCAAATCGCACTGCTGTAGTTTCGGGCCAGGCATGGGCGGTCGCTCGCAGGTCGGCTACGGGGCCCTGATATACCAGGTGCATACCCACGCCGGGTCGGCGGAGGGCCATTTGTATATCTGGACCAGTTTCTTCCCCAGCTTCGCGCATGGCCGCATAGAATCCGGTTTCGCCAGGATCTACAAAGCCACCGGGCAGCGCCCAGCCGTGCGTATCCGAGCGTTGAATGAGCAGTACATGCGGCTCTTCTAGGTCGTGACGAACGATGATGGGGTCGGCGGTGTAATTCGGTCCCCATTCCCAGTAGGCACCTTTGCCACCTAGCACACCGGCTTCGCTCTGGAGCATGTCCCAGAACCAGGGGTGCAAGGGGCGCCCCTCAGCATCAAACTGGGTGACGGTGTCCGGATATTCCTTACGAAAACTAGCGTCAGCTAGGTCAGCTTGGTTGACCCAGCCATAGTCGGTGGGTAGCAGCACGTTGTGTTGTTCTGGTACATACAGCAGGTTGTCTGCCTGGATGCGTTCTTCGTATGGCGGATAGCCAGGCCAAGCCTGATCTTTGACGCGTTGGGCCAGTAGCTCTATGCTGCCGCGGCGGATAATCTCTTCGGGGTGGGGTGGTTCGGCATTACGCATTTCGGGGCTCATGCTGTGATCTCCTCTTGAAAAATGTGTTGGTACAGGGCTATTTTTCCGGCAGGGCCGGTGTGTTTGCCGGGGTTGTCACTCAGCTTGACGGTGGGCGTGCCATCGACCTCGGTGGCTTTCATAACGATATTCAATGGCGGAATGCCGAGGTCGTTGGTCAGTGTGGTGCCCCAGCCAAAGATGACACCAACGCGATCCTTGAAATGATTGTGTAGTTTCACGATTTCTTCGATATTTAGACCGTCGCTAAAAACAATGGTTTTGGTGGTAGGGTCTATGCCATGTTGTTCGTAAAAGGCCAGGGCGCGTTCGCCAAATTCTATGGGATCGCCCGAATCATGACGCAGGGCCCGCCACTCGGCGGCTTGCTCTGATGTAAAGTCTGAAAAGAAGAAGTTGGTGGTGAAAGTGTCGGTCAGGACGGTAGACAGGTCTTCGCCGTAGCGGTCGTGCCAATCCTCTAAGAACTGATGATGCGAAGCCCGGATGTCTTGGCCACGGCTGTCGGCCAGGCCGGCGTAGACCATGGGCATTTCATGGGCAAAGGTGCCGATGGGCTTGATGTCCAGGGCATTAGCCAGGGCGACGTTACTGGTACCTACCATATTGTCCGGGTACTCGTTGACCAGGCGTTCTGTCACGTGCCGTTGCCAGCGGTGCGAGAAGTGACGGCGGGTACCAAAGTCGACAATTTTGATGTCTGGGTTTTGTTGCAGTATCTCGATCTTTTCGCTCAAGCGGCGGTCGCCTTCGTCGTAGACTTCGAAGATATCCAGGCCGTTTTTGGTCACATAGCTTTCAAAATACAGTTCGTTGACTTCGCTCATGACCACGGTTTCCCAGTAGGTGGCCATGCTCCACTCGCCGGTGGTATGTACGGCTATGTCGTTGTCTTCTATAGTGACGGTTGCTTCTGGCAGGGGAGTGTCGGCAATGTGTTGCAGGAACGAATCAGCAAAGACGCGTACGCCCTGGCTGTCATGCAGACTGGCCATGTAGTCTAGTTCGGTTTGGTTAAAGCCACGCCCCTGGATAGTGTCTAACCGGGCCTGCAACTGCTCTGGCTCGATGTATTCCACCAACCTCTGTTCACCTCTGTTTTTTAGGGTGAAGGTGACCTCGGCGTCTGGCTCTATCTCGTGCGCCAACTGGCTCATCGTGGGCTTGTAATAGTCTAGGCCGGAGGTGATGTAAGATCTCTCCAGTTCTGGTCCGTAGGTTATGGGCGAGTTTTCCATCTTCACTGTCCTGTTTGATTAGTTATTGTTCTAAATACACTAAGTAAGTATTGCTCTGATACTAACGCAACCTTAGTGTCTTGTCAACACTTACTGTATGATGCTTGTTCAAAAAAAGAACCCCTGTGTATGGGGTTCTTTTTTGCAAAATAAATAGTACCAGTGAGCGGCGAATGCCCGGCTAAGCTGCCGCGTAACATTCGCACGCTCCTGGCACGTTGCACTGATTTCTACATCCCAAGCAGCCGGAGCAGTTCGTTGAGCTTCTTGTCACGATGTTCCCACAAGAACTTGTGAAGGACGACGCCACGCCTTACGAGGTCGGTGATGGTGATGCCTTGCTCTTCACAGAGTAACAGCAGCTCCTCATAAACCCCTCCCTCTATGCTGATGGTGAGCGTATGTCGCTGAGCGTGGGACTTGGTAACAAAGAATGCGACCCCACCAGTGTAGCCGCTTGCAACGATGCTGATGTTCAGCGGTCCATCCATAATGCTGCTGAGCACTTTTTCTATAGTTGGCTGGATCACATGCCACATCACACGTGGTGATTTGGTAATGGTCAGTATCGCTGAAGGCTTGCTCGATGCTCCTACTGCGGTAATCAGCGGGTCATCTAGTAGCTGGGCGCAGGCGAGCTCGAGCTGCTCGGTAGTAGCCATAAAGGCCAGTATGGTGCGAGCCGTGTGTGGTGTTGTAGTGCTTCCCGGATGTTCCGTCACTGTTCCTCCGAAGGTGTCAACGGCAAGGGATGCCTCAGCATCACATGGAATTGCTGGTTTCGTCAAGAGGTAGTGTGTGCAAGACACAATTCACGATGCTTTCTACGGAGCACGAACTGCTTACTGGGCTATGATTGCGTCGTAGTCTTTGGCGGCAAGGTTACGGACTATTTTTTCTACGGTGACGGTCTTTCCGAGGTCTGGTCCGAGCGCTGTCTTTGTCTTTGTTAGACGGTTAGCGTATGCACATTGTAGCTCAAGCGCGACCGTCTGGCCAAAAGAGTTGGCCTGGACTCGTTGTTGACTCAATACAATATAAATAGTATAATATATTCTACTTTTGTAGAGCTTTTTGCTCCAGGGTACCTTTACAGCTTCTTGTCAGATAGTACGGCTAGAGATAAGCGCATACAGTGCGTTTTTTTCTATCCGTACTTACTCTGTGACCTTGGAGGTCATCTTGCCACCTTACGATCCATATCCCCCCTACATACCAGCTGACCTCAGTGCCTACGAGCCCGCTCCACAGAAGCCTTGGTTCCCCTGGAAGCTGACGGATCAGCACCTGGGTGTAGTTATTGTCGGCGTAGTGGCGGCTTTGATCGTTCTTGTTCTGTTGTCCATACCTGTGCAGGCTGCCATGATCTCTGACCAGGTAGCCATCGATGCCACTGAACGAGCCGAATACTCGGACGTTGAGGTCATTGACAAGGCAACGGTGTGGGGCTTTGGGAACAGTACTTGCAAAGGAAAGTTCGACGATGCCCAGTTTACGGTGCGCGCCACCGGTGACGATGGCTTCCGCCGCCAGATGGTGATATGTGCCAGTTTCTTTGGCTCAGAGACCTTAGTGATTTCTAGCATCTCAGCGCCACTCGAGACCACGCAACCCCAAGGGGCGAGGCGTCTCGAGCCAGCACAGGAGTAGTTCCGACAAGAGGCCCTGGCCCCCATTTCTCTTCTTTCGTGCCTCATGGTATGGAAGATGCAGGGATGGGGGTCTAATTTTATATATAAAAATACCACCAGGTGGGTGGCTGTGGTTTTCGAATAAGTGATATGACATGTCAGGCGGAACGAGAGAAGAGGCCGAGGCCAGCGGGGTGCTTCGTGGCAATACTAGCGCCACGAGGCACCCCAACTGGTTCAGCTCTGCTGCACGTCGTGATCGTCCTGGGGCGCGGTGTCTCCGGTGGAGCCGCCGATGTTGGTCCAGTCGATCTTGACGTCGAGCGTCACGACCTCGGTGATGAGGGCAACGATGCCGAGGACACCGAGTGCCATGATGAGGCGCTTGAGGGTCTGGCTCATGATCTGACCTCCGGGGTCAGGTGGGGGATGTGACTTCCTGCTGCCGTCGGGCACGCCGCTGGTAGCGGTCGCGGACGTTGTTGACCGGGGTCCACGGAGTGCGGGCCATGGTCCTGATGCCGCGGACGATGCGCTGGTCGCGGTCGGCGCTGGCGGCGTCGTAGGCCATGATGGCACCGATGGTACCAACGGCCGCGAGGACGGTTCCGACGAAGATCTTCTTGATCATGGATGTCTCCTGTTGCTGGGGGTTGCGAAACGCGACGATGGCTCGGGTGAGGCCGAAGACTCTCCGGACTCGTTCGATCATCGTGGTGTTGCTTCCAGGCGCTGGGCCTCGTCGAAGCCGACGTGGCGTTCGTTGGCGATCTGGCGGGTCGACGTGTCGAGGACATGTCGCGAGGGCAGGTCGAGCTTCTCACCACGCCACCAGGGCTTGGTGATGTAAGCCACGACGCCGACACCGACGACCATCAGACGGAGCGTCCACTTGCGGACGGACTTGGGGATCACGGAATCTCGTTTCTCGGTTGGGGTATGGATATGAAACATCACAAGATGGCTCGTATCCATATCCCAAACGATTTGCCTGACATGTCAAAGTGCTCAAATGATACGCAAGTGCGACCACCTGAGAATATGTTTATTATACTTTAATACTTAATATTTGTCAATAATTTATAAGAGGTGAACGGATGCGACGCCCATACTCATTTTTCCTTTGCGCCTGCTCTACTAAGTATATGAACTTTTGTACTGAGCCCCCAAGAAGTTTGAGGCTACATGCAACAAAAAATGAACTGCCATTGTGTGATTTTTAACAGAACCCAAGCCCCTTACATCTTAGACTTGTTCGGCACCCCTCATTTGCATGGCAGATGGGGGACGTTACATGAATGACCCTTATTTTAAGGGCCATTTGTACCTTCATAAGAGAAAGTTCAAGGTGGGATAGGTGCACGCTTTAGTAGCGTGTAGCCATCCCACCTTGAGGTAGTTTACTCAGGAAACCGGGAGGCTCACCCACCAGGGTGTAGTCGACAGCTACAGGAGAGGCAATATCAATGTCACAGCACCAGGACAGCACCATCGACTGGCTGACGAGTTCGTTCAGCGACGGCATGCAGTGCGTGGAGACAGCTGTCGTCGACGGCAACGTCGTCGTGCGCGACACGAAGGATCGGCAGGGTCCGACCCTCACCTTCACCCGCGGCGAGTGGGATGCCTTCGTGGAGGGCGTCAAGAACGACGAGTTCAACTTCGGTGCCATGGCCGCCGGCCAGCCGGTGACCGCCAAGGTGCTCGCCTGATCTGACGGGTGATGCCAGGACCGGGTGGTTGGAGATTGACGGCATGTCAATGTGGCTTCGGCCCTTCAACCACCCGGTCCTTCCCGTAAGCTCTCTTTTTCTCTGTGGAGTATAAATCCTTACAGTCATGTATATATGCCTGCCAGGTCATGGCGCGGAAGTAACAGTAGAAAGGCTCTTTAGCCCATCCTCCTTCCCGCCATGTGAAATATTTATTACTTGTTAATCAAAGCTGCGGACGAGGGTCTCGAGTGATTGTTTATTAAAGGTGTGCAGCTGTGCGGGTCGGTGGGCACCTTCGCGGCGGTATTCGTTGGTGGCGTGAATAAGGTCTAGGCTGAGGAATTTCTTGCGGAAATTGCGTTTGTCTAGCTCGCGGCCCAAGATGGCCTCGTAGGCAGATTGTAACTGGGTAAGGGTAAAGAACTCTGGCAATAGCGAGAATACGGCGTTGGTATAGGTCACCTTGGCCTGCAAGCGATCGTGGGCGTACTGGATGATGCTGCCGTGGTCATAGGCAAGGTCAGGCAGTTGTTTTACAGGAAAGAACTCTGGCTCTTGCGTAGTGGTACTGCTGACGGGCACGAGGTCTTTACCCAGTCCCATGTAGGTGACTGATACGGCGTGACCACGGGGGTCACGGGCTACGGTGTCAAAGGTATAGAGCTGCTCGATCAAGGGCAGGTCTTTTGTGTTCAAGCCGGTCTTAGTTTTGAGGACGCGTGCCATAGCGTCTCTAGTGGTTTGACCTTGGGCGTTGTATCCACCAGGAAGGGCACGGACGCCTGTGAATGGGTCTTGGGATCGGCGGATTAACAATACGCACAGCTGGTTATCGACCAACTGAAAGATGACGCTATCGACTACAAGGATCGGGGGCACATATTCGGTAGCATACTTCACGATAGACTCACTATACCAGATTATTGTATATTGTACACTAAAGTATTGCACAAATTGCACAAAAATGTTATTATAAATTAAAATAAGGATGTTTTGGACGTGTCAGTATCTATTGAGAGAGACGGTGTATATGATGGTGCAGAGGCAGAAAACCGCGAACAAGTCGGTTATTTTCTGGACCGTCTACACGACATAGCCGAAAACCCCGAGGAGTTTGCGGCGTTATACCCTGATCAGTCCAGTGATCCGGGGCTCATGCCCATACTTACGCAGGCAGAGAATCACCTGGCACACGTTACGTATAGCTTTCAGGTTGCGGCCGACAGCGATGATTTTCCGTACGAGTTGCGCCGAACCGAAGCGTATCCCGAACAGCCTACCAGCCGCGCCCTAGATAAGGCCACGTACTTTACAGAGGTGGTTCTAGACGACGGCGAGCCAGCTGAGTGGCGCCGTGAGGAACTGCCAGAATCCTATAAGGTCGAAGCGAAGGCCGAAGAACAGGCTGCTATGGACCGCCTGCTGAGTGATCCGCTAGCGGTATACGATGAGTTCAACAAGCGTCGGACAGAAGGCGGCATGGAGGCATTATTCCCAGAGTTCGGTGCTACCCTGAAGACGCTCTATTATGACTTGGTTAACAAGCAGCAAGTCCTGGCTGCTTGCGATCTCTCTCCTGCGACAAGCAAGATGCGCGATCGTGTTATTCGAAATGTTCAGGATAAGATTGACGAAGGAACCTTTGGATATACCAGCACGCTTGATCTGATAGAAGACACGGTTGCATTTTTTGACGTCGTTGCCCGGGTGAACGAGCCAGACTCGCCACCGATTTACCACACCAAACGGTTCGAGTATGACTGGCACACTCTGCCGCGCGAAGATGATTATTTTGTGCTGCCATCAACGGCCGGCCTGACGGCCTTTGATCTTTTGAAGGTTCGCGGCGTGCCGATAGGAATTGTCGGGGCTTCAACAGATACGCTGACGGTCGATGGTCGCCCGCAGACACCTTATGAATTCTTCCATCATGATGTCAACCATACTCGCAGGCTGTATGAAGAGTTGCTGCTAGGTGCCGAACGTGAAGGCGTGAGTATGCGCAAATACTGTGAAGATGCCACCAAGCTTATACACGAGACGCTGTTACCGGCAGTTGACCTAGAGGGCATAGCCGCCGGTGAGGAGTGGGATCGTCGAGTTGCCATGCGTATGATTTTGTTCGAGATTCTGCACGAAGACGCCTACGATCCCACCCGTGACACAATCGCAGACGCCATCATGCGCACCCCTGGCGAGCGTATGCCGTTTGAAGCCACTGACGGCACGGTGGTCGAGCACTTTATGGGTGAGCGTGCCACTGTGCTGGCTCACGTCTTCCGTAAGCTGTCTGGCAACTTTTTTGACCTGCCAGGAAGGCGTAGTACGACCCTGGGCAGCGACTTTGCCAGAACTAGGCTGGCTATTGCTCAGGGTGCGGCTGATTTGTATCGGCTGGTCTCGGACGATCAGATCTCGCAGGAGGACTTGCTGGCCACTTGTCGCGACCTAGTGTCGACAGACGAATATTTTACAGATGCTTTTATTGGCAACATGGCCAACATCATTAACGCAGACGGTTCCGGAAAGAACCGGCTCAAGATGGGGGTCGTCAAGCCGCTGGGAGTTATAAGCGCCATACGCAAGGCCAGAGAACACGGCATGCAGGTCCACGCTCTGTTTGGTTACTCGCTGCTAGAGTACGAAGATCCGGACGGACTGGTTGATGCGGTGGTAGAGGATCTGGAGGCGCTTGATCCAGAGGAAACGGCTATTGCCATCGGCGCTACTCCTTACGGCATTGGCCGATTGTATCCGGTTATAAAAGAACTTGGTTTTCATACTTTGGGAATCGTTGCCAGCACGGCTGTTGGCCGTAACGAAGAGGTCACCGACGGTGTGGATGAGCTGGTAGTGGTCAAAGATCAGGGATGGGGCGGGTATCGCTATGAACAGCGGGCAAGTGGACTGCTTTCGCCTACCACTCGCACATTCCTTGGTGCTAGTGATAGTATCGCAGCATACGGTGGCGGTAATATTACGGCCGTGAGTATTGCCAAGATGCGTGAGCGTGGCAAGCCTGTGACCTATCGGCCCTTTGATATGAACCATCGAATTGCTGATATGCTCAACGCTCAAAAGGGCGTTGAGGGGCCGGTTGATTACCATGGGCCGGCATATGCGGTCGCTCGCGACCTAGGCCTGCTAGCAGTTCGTTAGGACCACAAGGCTGTAGAGGGAATATCAGACGGCATGCGCCAGTCACCACGGGGACTGAGGGCTACTGAGCCCACCTTTGGTCCGTCGGGCATGGCTGAGCGTTTAAATTGGTTCTGGGTGAAGCGCTTGAGGAATGAACCGAGCCACTTACTGATTTCCTCTGGTGAGTAATCGTCTTTAAACGCTTGCTCGGCTAGGAACTGGATTTTGTTGGGCGCATCACCCCAGCGGATGAGGTAATACAGGAAGAAGTCGGTCAGGGCGTAGGGGCCGATGATTGCTTCGGTCTCTTGGCTGATTTGGCCTGGCTGCGCGCTTACCAGCTCTGGCGATACGGGTGTCTGCAGAATGTCTTCTAGGGTAGTTTTGCTTGTTTCGTGTGATGGCTTGGTGGTCAGATGAGCGACCAGATGTCGCACGAGTGTTTTAGGAATACTGGCGTTGACGTTGTAGTGGCTCATGTGGTCGCCATTGTAGGTGCACCACCCTTGGGCAATTTCACTTAGGTCGCCTGTTCCTAGCACCATGCCGCCTGCTTTATTGGCGTAATTAAACAAAATGCTGGTGCGCAGGCGGGCTTGGACATTTTCGTAAGTGATATCTTGCGTTTCACCATCGTGGCCGAGGGCCAAAAGCTGTTCCTGGCTGAGCTTGCCGATAGGGATTTGGGTGTTAGGTACGCCCAGACTCTGTGCCAGTTTGACGGCGTTGCTTTGGGTACGGTCAGAACTGGCCTCGCCAGGCATGGTGATGGTATGGATAAAATCTTTTGGTTCCTTGCCAAGGCGCTTGGCTGCCTCTACGGCCACCAGCAACGCCAGGGTGGAATCCAGTCCCCCTGACAGCCCCAGGACAACTCGTTCCTGGTGGCTACTTTTGGCGCGCTGCGCCAGACCAGTGGCCTGAATGGCAATGACACGGTCCAATCGTTGCTCGCGCTCGGCACTGTCTTCTGGGGGCAAAAATGGATATTTATTGAGCTTGAGATCAGGGGTGAAACGGTTGGGATCTATACCACAGCGGATGATCTGCGCCCCTGTTTTTACCACAGTATTGGTGTCTTTGCGCTTGTCGTGCTCCAGGTGTTGAATGTCTATGTCGGCAATTTGCAGCCGGCTTTCGTCTGATAGTGGCGTGCGTTCGGCCACAATGCGGCCGCTTTCGGCAATCAACTGGTGACCGCTCATGACAATGTCCATGGTCGACTCGGACGGGTCGCAGCCGGCGTATAGGTAGGCCATTACCAGCCGGGCTGACTGTTGGGCTACGAGTTGTCGGCGATAATCAGCCTTGCCGATCAGCTCCGGCGAAGCGGAGGGGTTGGCTATGATGTGGGCGCCATTTTCGGCCAGTTTGCGGCTGGGCGGATCGGCAACCCACAAATCTTCACAGATTTCCACGCCAACCTTGGTGCCATTGATGTCAAGCAGCAAATCAGTACCAAAGGGAACTGCTTTTCCGGCTACTTCCACCTCTATATTTGGCTGATCCCAGGCTTGGAACCAGCGTTTTTCATAAAATTCGCCATAAGTGGGCATGTTGGACTTGGGGACGATGCCCTTAACCTGGCCATCTGCTAAAACAGCCGCACAGTTATAGATAGCGCTGCCGACTGCCAGGGGTAGACCGACTACCATGGCGGTCGGCTTATTGGCGGTGGCCTCGGCCAACTGCGTCAATCCAGTTCGGGCGTTGGCCAAAAGCTGATTATTTTGGACTAGGTCACCGATGGAATAACCAGTTACCGACATCTCTGGAAAGACCACCAGAGCAGCATCTGCGTCGATAGCATCGCTATAGAGGTCCTTGATATGCTGCGTGTTAGTGGCAACGTCGGTTAGGGCTACCTCGGGGCAGGCAGTTGCTACGCGTATATAGTTGCTATCGGCTGATTTTTCCAGGGTCACTTCCCTTCTGGTTAGTGTTACGTTGACAATAATTACTTCGTAGAATACAGTATTGCATAGTAAGTGTCAATATAACACTTACAACATGAAAAAGGACCCTCTTATGAAAATTGCCCTCTTTGGCGGTACCTTTGATCCACCGACCCTTACCCATGAAGCGATCATTGCTGCCTGCCTGGCCATGTCAGATTTTGATCAAATCTGGATCATGCCGTCTGGCGTACGAGAAGATAAACCAGGGATGAGCAGTGACGCGTCTCGTCTAGAATTATTGGCTTGTATTGGTCAGCAGGTATTTGGTGATAATTCACGTCTGGTGATTACCGATTTCGAAATGCAGTTGCCGCGCCCAACAGAGACAATCACTACCGTGCAGGTCTTGCAAGCAACGTATCCCCAGCATGACTTTTGGTTCGTGTTTGGGGCGGATAGCTATCGGGCTATGCCAACCTGGCGGGGCGGAAAACAGTTGCAAGCAACGCTGCCGATGCTGGTTGTGGAACGTCACGGTGATAGTTGCCCACCAGCCTCTGCTGTGGTGCGTCACGTGCCTTTGCCGCAAGAGGTCCTGGACATGTGTGCATCTTCTACCAAAGTGCGCCAAGCAGTGGGCGCTGGACAGGCTATAGACGGTCTTGTGAGCAAAGCAGTCTTGGACTGTATTTTCCGACTAGGGTTGTACCACACGGTACAATAAGATCATGCAGTTGGTTGATACTCATTGCCATGTCCAGTTCTCGGACTATCAGCTTGATCCTGACGATGTTTTGGCGGCCGCGGCCGCTGACGGCGTCACGAAAGTTTTATGTGTGGGCTGTACGCTGAAGGACAGCCAGGCGGCCATAAAGTTTGCCTACGGCAGAGATAACGTATGGGCAACTATTGGGCTGCATCCGCACGAGGCGGCAACATATGTGGACGATCACCAGGCGCTGCAACAGTTCCATGATCTGGCGCGTAAGCCCAAGGTGGTGGCCATAGGGGAAGTAGGGCTGGATTATTACTATGAACACTCGCCACGCGAATCTCAGAAGAAAATGCTGAAATTTCAGCTAGATATCGCAACAGAGCACAAATTGCCGGTTATTTTCCATGTGCGCGACGCATTTGAGGACTTTTGGCCCATTTTTGACAGCTACAAGGGGTTGCGGGGAGTCATCCACAGCTTTACTGCAACAGAGGTGGAATTGGCACAGATACTAAAACGAGGGCTGTATGTGGGGATAAATGGCATTGTGACGTTCTCTAAGCAGCAGGAACAGCTAACGGCGGCCCAGAAAGTGCCAATTGATAGATTATTACTAGAAACTGATGCTCCGTACTTGACCCCTGTTCCATTCCGTGGTACAATGTGCCAGCCAAAGCATGTGCGAGTAACCGCGGAGTTTTTGGCAAAGCTTCGGGGCGAACGCCTTGAAGATTTGGCAACCGCTACAACGCACAATGCAATAGATCTATTCAACATTTAGGAGTTACATGTCTTTCCAACAACAGCCGGTTGATCCGGCAGAAATTTCGCGTGAGCAGTTTGGCCCTAGAACAGGGGCCGAGATTGTTGGTGCTGCCCGAGTAGCACACCTGGATGAAACCAGACGGCGGAGTGCGGCTGCTTTTGAAAAAATGGGTATCGTGGTAGATATGGAAACATACCGCCAAAATCGTACCGACCAGCCACAGACCCCAGAAGTACCCCAGCAAGCTATGTATGTGGATGAACGAGTTGCAGCACCTGCGCCCGTCATTGACCTAGACGCTCAACGCAGCCTTCGTGCAGCTAACGACGCAGCTGTCCCAACTGCAGAGTATGAGGATTACCATGATCTCCAAACTGGTTAAAGGCGTTATCGCCCAAAAAGAAGCTCAGCGACGAGCTGATTTGTACCGCAACCTTATCCGCCACGAAGCGCGTATTGGTGGCGAGCTATTCGGTCCGGTTGCCCAGGGCGGCCGCCGCGAGTTCTTCTGCCTAGATGAGCGCACGTGGGTATGGCACGAAGAGTGGGTTGACGAAAATGGTCAGCACCAAGCTGCTACTACTCGCTACGACATCCGTCCCAATGGCATTATCAAGTCACAGGGTGGTCAATACCGTTCGCTGACTCGCCAAGAGGCTATCAACCTGCAGAATGCTATGGAACAGTACCAGCAGCGGGTTCGTTCTGAATTGTATGCATTTGTAGTTTAGGAGGGGATGATTTCCCACTTTCAGCGGGCCCGCAACTTCATCTTTGAAAACAAAGTTTTCAAGAGAAGATTGCCTTGCAAAATGCCACTGGCATTTCTCACCTCCTAACGCGCCGAGAAACAAGTTCTCGGGCTGTTCTTCCCTCAATCAGATAAAAACTTTCTGGAGTGAATCCAGAAAGTTTTTGTAAAATATACTGGTAAAACTTATGACCAAAGAGATGAAATTGATTTATATGGATTATGCGGCGGCTACGCCCATGGACCCTGCGGTGTTGGCGGCTATGCAGCCGTACTTTATGCAGCAGTTTTATAATCCCTCGGCTCTTTATTTGTCGGCCAAGGCTGTGGCTAAAGATATTGCCACTGCGCGGGCTGGTATCGCTGGTATTTTGGGTACCCGACCGGCCGAGATTTTCTTTACAGCTGGCGGTACCGAGGCTAATAATTTGGCCATCCAGGGCATTATGCATGAGTTCCCAGAGGCCAATGTGGTGGTCAGTGCCATCGAACACGAGTCGGTCCTGCGGCCAGCCCACCAGTACGCTTGTAAAGAGACGCCGGTAGCCACCGACGGCCGGGTGGACCTGGACGCTTTGCAGAAATTGATAGACAGCAACACGATTTTGGTGAGCGTTATGTATGCCAACAACGAGATTGGTACGATTCAGCCTATTCGCCAGATTACACAGCTGGTAGAGACGGTGCGCAAGCAGCGTCAGCAGGCTGGCAACAATCTACCTCTCTATGTTCATACCGACGCCTGCCAAGCAGCCAATTATTTAGACCTGCATATCAGCCGGCTGGGCGTGGATCTGATGACCGTTAACGGTGGCAAAATCTATGGCCCCAAACAAAGTGGGTTGCTCTATGTGCGGGCGGGCGTACAACTGGCACCCCAGACCTTGGGCGGTGGGCAAGAACGTGGGCTGCGCAGCGGCACCGAAAACGTAGCTGGCATCATGGGTCTAGCCAAGGCGCTGGAATTGACCCAGGCCCGTCGGCACGATGAGACGCATCGGTTACAGGCTTTGCAGCAGCAATTTATGAAAGAACTTGAGCGGTCTATTCTGGGGGCGGTGATTAACGGTAGTAAAAAGCACCGTTTGCCAAACAATGTGCATGCGACTATTCCGGGCCAGGATAACGAGCGGCTGATTATGGCCTTAGATGAAGCAGGTATTCAAGCTGCGGCGGGCTCGGCTTGCAGCGCTAGCAACGACGAGCCGTCGCATGTGTTGCGCGCTTTGGGATTGAGCGAGCAGGATGCCCAAGCCTCCCTGCGCTTTACTATGGGCGTAGCAACCACCGCAGAAGATGTAGATACCACAGTCAAAGCTCTTGCCTCTCTGGTTGTGTAGGGGAGTAGTTTAGACTTATAATGATTATGGTTTTATTACAGAAACATGAAGACAAAGATCAAGAATCTCATCTCTCTTCCAAGGCTGCTGGCTGCCACAGGCTTGGTTTTTTTGGTGTGGCTGGGTTTGACCAATCCTTTGGGTGCTCAGACGGCTTTTATACAGGGATATGCGACTGACCAACCTCTGCAGCTGGGCTTGATTGTTCGGCTGAAGCAGGACGATGTGAATAAGGTCACTCCACTGAAGCTGGGGGAGATGGACAAGATGCATGGCGTGGTGGTGAACTCTAACGATGCCGCTGTAACGCTGTCGAGTGATGGCCAGAAAGCCTTTGTGGCCACGGCTGGGCGTTACGACGTGGTGGTCAGTTCGCAAAACGGTGACATCAAAGCGGGTGATTATGTAACCCTATCTGCCATTACAGGGGTGGGAGCCAAGGCGACCGACAAAGAACCCATGGTAGTCGGCAAAGCCCTGGCGGCCTTCGACGGCGGCAGCGTAGTGATAGGCTCGACCAAGATCAAGGATAGTGCTGGGGCCGAACGCGACGTAAAGATGGGGCGTATTGCTGTCGAGATCGGTATCTCGCGCAACCCGCTCATGAAAGGGCACGAGCCGGACCTACCTCAGTTCTTGCAGCGCGCAACAGAGGCTATTGCCGGCAAGCCGGTGGCAGCTGTTCGGGTGTACATAGGGTTGGTAGTGTTGGCTATATCGACGCTTGTGGCTGGCATTCTCATGTACGGTGGTATTCGCAGCGGTATGACTTCTATGGGGCGCAACCCCTTGGGCAAAAAGATCATCATCCGGGGCATGTTACAGGTTATTATCTCGGGGTTAATTATTTTCATATTAGGGCTTTTTGGAGTATATTTACTACTAAAGCTTTAGGACTTTCACAAAATGCACATCTTGGCCCCCGATCTGCGCTTCGCGTTCACCGTACCTCTGGTACGGCTCACTTGCGGTGCTCGCTCGGAAACCAAGCTGCACTATTTTGTGAAAAGTCCTTAAAAAGGAATTGGTGGGAACTAGCATAGTGGAATTGTGGGAACTAGCACTCATACTCGGGAGCCTATTGGCTGCCACGTTGGCATTTATTTGGATGGCCATCAGTGGCGGTGGTGGCTCTAAAAAGGGCAAGAAAGACACCAAAGACCCTTATACCGAGATGGCCGAACAAGATGTCGAGCACATCTTTAACGAGACCTTCCGCGAAGAGCTGCGCAACCGTGGCCGCCTACACTTCGAGAAAATTATTGGTGAAAATGCCATGTTCTTGCAGCAAGATCTGCGTCTGACGACCTCGCAGCTGAACGAGTTCATGAAGACCGAGATCACCAAGAAGCTGCAGGAAGAATTTGCCAAGTACGAAGAATCTATAACCGACGCCAAGCAGCTGGCTATAGATTCTATTAACAAAACCCAGGTAGCCATTGAAGAGCAGCGCAAGGCCATGAGCGCCCAGATTGCCAAAGAGCTGGGTGACGAAAAAGCTCGACTGACCAAGCGGTTCGAAGAAAATATGGCCGATATTATCAACCACTACGTACTGTCTGCCATAGGCGACCAAATAGACCTGAATGACCAGCTGGAATACATCCTGGCCGACCTGCAAGAAAACAAAGAAGCTATCATAAAAGACATCACCGAAGGAGCAGGACGCAGTGGATAAGACGACCACCATATCCTTGCCCGTACAGGTAGTCGGCCGCGTAGACGTGGGCCGATTGTTGCGTGAAGTAGAGGGGTTGGATAATTTCATGCAGCAGGCAGCTATCCGCCAGCCTGGTACTCCTCTGAAAATGCCCAAAACCAGCCGACTTATGGATGAGATGTTGGCCGGTAGCCAGCTGAACATGCTACACGAGCAAGATCGCAAACAGCTGCTGACCTTTCTGACGGCCGTAAAAGCTCGGTCGCCGGTGCTGCATATGAGTTTTGGGGCAGATCCTTCGCCACTGTTTTTGTCCAAACTGATGACTTGGCTGCGGGCAGAAATCCACCCCCAGGTGTTATTGCAAGTAGGACTGCAGCCCAACATTGGGGCGGGCATGATCATGCGTACCACCAACAAGCAGTTTGACTTTAGCCTGCGACACCGCTTCAAGAAACAACGAGATACCTTGGTCCAGCGCCTGCATGCTATGAGTGATACGCCGGTTCCGGTTGTGGCTACGGCAGTTGCAAGCGCTCCTGACACCGTTCTGGCTCCGCCAGCTCCAGCTGCTGCAGTGCCTGCGATACCCACAGGCGGTGAGACTTCCGAACAATTGGCCCAGATAGTCGAATCAGCCATTGCCCAGCTGGAGCAGCCACAGGTGGTCCCAGCTGTAGCCCCGGCGCTAGTCCAGGCTGCGCCCCAGGCCCCAGCCCCAGCAACAACAACTCCGGCCCCCGCGCCACCACCAACGGAGCACTCCGCATGACAGCCCCTACGCCTACGACACCACCAGCCCCTACCACCAGCGGCAACCAGCACTTTGATCGCTTGGTGGTGGCTGGCAATCCGGTTGGCGAAGTTATCGCCGTTGATAAGTTTTTGGTTAAGGCCAGTGGCTTACAGCCCTGTGCTGTGCACGCCCTCATCATGTTCGAGGACGGCAGCAAGGGCTTTGTGCACCAGGTACACACTGACCATATCGTTATCTTGCACTTAGGCAGCAAGACCTTACGCATTGGTATGGTAGGTGTTATTCAACACCAAGAGCTGGTGAGCAAGGTGGGCAAGGATTTTGTAGGACGGGTGATCTCTGTCACCGGCGAACCGTTGGACGGCAAGGGGCCAGTTGCGGCTGATTCTGTCTGGCCTGTCTTTAATACAGCGCCACCTCTGTACGAACGCAAGCTGCTGAGTGACCAGTTAGAGAGCGGCGTGACCACTATAGACGCCTTATTCCCGATTGTTCGCGGACAGCGCATGGCCTTGCTGGGGGACAGCAAGTCGGGCAAAAGTACGCTGGTAACCCAGCTGACCATGAACCAGAAGAACACCGACCAAGTGGTGGTGTATGTGCTGATTGCCAAGCGTCGCAGCGATGTAGACACGCTGCTAACCCGCCTGAACGAGACGGGTGGTATGGAAAAGGCCATTGTGATTGTGAGCACCATGTTCGAGTCGCTTATCATGAGCTATTTGGCGCCCTATGTGGGCTGTGCCATGGCTGAATACCTGTGGCAGAAGTGTGACCAAGATACCATTATTATCTATGACGATCTGACCAGTCATGCCCATGCCTACCGCGAGGTTGCGTTGCTATCTGGTGTCTCGCCTGGTCGCGACAGCTATCCTGGTGACATGTTCTATGCCCACTCTAGCTTGCTAGAGCGAGCTGGCCGGCTGGATCGCAATGGCAAGCATCTGACGAGCATTCCGGTGGTAAATGCGGCTGGTGGTGATATTACCGCTTATTTACCTACTAACATTATGTCTATTACAGATGGTCAGTGGATATTGGACATGGACATCTTCCGCAATGGTATTCGTCCTGCCCTGAACATTGGACTGAGTGTGACGCGTGCCGGTGGTATTGGCCATAACAAGCGCCAAAAGGCCCTGGCTTCACAAACGCTGAAACTGTTGGCAGACTACCGTCAGGCTGAAGAGTTCAGCCACTTTGGTACCGAACTGGCCGCCGAAGCTAAGCGCGCCCTGAGTGTGGGTAAGCAAGTCTTTGAGCTGGTCACTCAGGCGCCCACCGATACCTTTTCGCTCATCTGCCAGCAGCTTATGCTGGACCTGGTGCTGAACAACGAAGTCGGTAGCACACTGGACGTAGCGGCTATGAAGCTGAACGTCAAAGAATTTGCTGCCAAGATCAAGGCCGACGAAGATTACGACAAAGTCCGTGACGAACTAAAGGCCAAAGTGACCAGCGCACCTGCCATGCCCAGTGTGGCACCCGCCCCAGTCACCGCCAAAGACCAAAAGAATTCCAAGGAAGACAAAAAACACGACAAAAAAGAGGAAAAGAAAGAAGAAAAGTCCGCCGAGAAAACAGAGGTTAAAAAATGAGTAAGCGGCCAAACGAGCTAGAACGCGAAGAAATGGCCATGGGCACTCTGGTAGAACTAACCAGCGTGTTCGAGGGTATTGCCAGTATGCGTATTGCGCAGATCAAAAACCAGGTGCTGCAGGCGACTCAATTCTTTAACGAGCTGTGGGCTATTTATTCGCAGCTGCGCGTGGGTAGCTACTTTGGCTTTGGTCGCTCCCAGGCAGAGCAGGCCGAGATCATTCAAAAAGAACTGTACGTTATTATCACTGCCGAGGGTGGCTTTAGCGGTGACATTGACCAAAAGCTGATTGCTCTTATGTTGCAAACCTTTAACGCTGACCAAAACGATATCATTGTGATTGGCCACCACGGTGCTATCCAGTTGGCCCAGCGCGGTATCATGTACAAAAAATACTTTAAGTTGCCAACCCGCGACCAAAATATCAATGTCATGCCTATCATTCGCGAAGCCCAAAGATACAAATCTACCAGTGTCTTTTCGCAGGAATATCTATCGCTTATGAGCCAAGACGTCAAGAGGATCGAGCTATCAGCCGCGGTGCAGCAGAAGGGCACCAATGCCGAAAAGGCTGATGAGTTGATCACCGAGACCAACTATATATTTGAGCCAACTACCTATGACGTCGTCGATCACCTGGAACGCTCGATGATGCAGATTGCGGTTAGCCAGCTCATTTTGGAATCTAAGCTGGCCCAGTATGCCAGCCGCTTTAGGGCTATGAGCGCCTCGCACCAGCGGGCTGACGAGGCTAAGGCAGATCTGCACCTGGCTTATAACCGAGCCAAGCGCGGTATCAAAGATGAACGCCTGAAGGAAATTATCAACGGCCTAAAGAAGGCTCAAGTGGGGACAGCAAGCTAATGTCCGTGTACTCATATTTGCACCTCTCTTTGCGCTGCGGGCTCGCCCAAGCCGCCAAAAATACTTCTCGTCTCGGCGGTGTACGCCCGGTACCCTTTCTCACCGATAAGCATTTTTGCCTGGCCTGGATCAAGCCCTCGCATGCAAAGGAGGCACAAATATGAGTACGGGAACAGTCATTTCGATCAAAGACCTAGTGGTTCGCGCTCAGTTTGATGGCGAATCTCCAGCTCTGGGCGAACTGATAGAGGTAGATAATGGGTTTCAGACCGAGCTGCTGGTAGACCACCTAGAACCCGGTGGTGTAGCCATGTGCCTAAACATTCGAACCGACCGGCGTATCCAAAAAGGCATGGTGGTAACCCGGACCAATCACGGTATCGAGATCCCAGTGGGGACACCTATTATTGGTCGCATCCTGAATGCTCTGGGTGATCCGCTGGACGGCAAGCCGGCGATTCCGGTCGAGGGTCTGACAAAGAGGGATATCCTAAAACTGCCGGGCCGTTCGACCAAGTTCGATATTCAGAAACCAGAAATCCTCGAAACAGGCATCAAAGTTATCGACTTCTTTACGCCGTTTGTAAAGGGCCGCAAGATCGGTATTATCGGTGGTGCTGGTGTGGGTAAAACAGTGCTGACCATGGAGCTCATCAACAACATTGCAAAATCAGGCAGCGGCCTCAGCTTCTTTGCCGGTATTGGTGAGCGTATTAGGGAAGGTCACGAACTGTGGGATACTTTGCGTGAGAACGACCTGCTCAAAAACACCTGCATGTTCTTTGCGCAGATGAATGAAAACCCGGTGCAGCGTTCGCTGATTGCTATCTCGTCTGTAGCTGCTGCCGAGCATTTTCGTGACGACGAGCACAAAGACATCTTGTTCTTTGCTGACAATATGTACCGCTACATTCAGGCCCGGAATGAGCTGGCTACTATCTTGGATCAGGTGCCCAACGAAGGCGGGTACGAGCCCACGGTCTTTTCTGACGTAAAGGTTTTGCAGGATCGTCTGAGTTCTAACGAAAACGGCTCTATTACTTCGGTCCAGACCATCTATGTCCCGGCCGATGACTTGTCTGACCCGGCCGTACAGCTGATCCAGCACGAGCTAGACAGTACTATTGTGCTATCCCGCAAAGTTGCCGAGCAAGGTGTGCGTCCGGCTGTTGATCTGTCCCAGACTACTTCTTCCCTGCTGACGCCTGACGTGGTGGGGGACAGGCATTATGTGTTGAGCGTGCAGGCTCAGGCGCTGCTGCAAAAGTACAATTCGCTCAAGAGCATCATTGCCATTATTGGCGAGAACGAGCTGTCTGCGGCTGACCGTGCTGACTATGCCAAGGCCAAAAAGCTCATCACCAACTTCACTCAGAATATGTCGGTCATGACCAAGCACACTGGTGTGCCGGGTGATTTTTTTACCCGCGAACAAACCTTGCAGTCCATAGAAGAAATCATCGCCTGATTGCACATTGCAGTTAAAAGCTTGCATACTGCAGTCACTTGCAGTACAGTAGTAGGTATTATGAGTAATGCAACTGTAACTATTAGAACCGACGCTAAAACTAAACAGCAGATAGCAGACTTTGCTGCCTCTGTTGGTTTGTCTACTACCAGCCTCATGCTGGCGGCCACCATGCAAGCCGTGCGCACGGGCGAAGTACGGCTTACCTCCAGCCTTGAACCTACTCCCTATCTGGAAGAGATCATCAAGGAGGCAGAAGCAGACTATAAAGCTGGCCGCAATAGTACCACTACTACCACAGTGGAGGAGACGCTTGAGCACCTTAGGTCGTTATGATAACAACTACCTTTCATGAGTCGTTTGATAAGCAGTATAAAGATCTAAGACTGGCGTAAAAGAGACGTTTCGAAGAGGCAATTGCATTATTTAAAATCGAGCCTCATCATCCCGATTTGTATAATCATGCACTCTTGGGCAAGTGGAGGGGTCATCGCTCTATTGCTTTTTTGGGGGTGACTGGCGGGCGCACTATTTGCTGCAAGGCGAAAACCATGTGCTTTTTGTGGCTATCGGAACTCACGCTCAACTTTATAAGTAATCGATATGATCTAGCTCGCTCAGAGTTTGGAGGCATAAACTCGGCAACACCAAGCAGCTGCTTGGTTTATAATACTGCTTATGCAAGAAGAAAAGATGGTCATTCCCAAGAAGGAAGTGGAAATTCCAAAGGGGAAAATGCATGTCAAAGTGTATGCGCCGTTCAAAACTTATTACGATGGCATTGCTGACAGTATCTCGGCTACTAATGACACGGGGCCTTTTGATATTTTGCCACGGCACCATAACTTCATGACGTTGCTGAGTGCGGGCGATATTATTGTGCGCAGCGACAAGGGCGAAGAAAAAGTAGCTATCCAGCGCGGCATCATGCACGTCAAAGCCGATCGCGTGGTTGTATTCCTAGACGTATAGGCTCGTTATTTTAAGTGCTTGTGCCCCACACCCCCAGACAGGCGGTTGAAAAAACAGGACTGCCCAAAATAACCAAATCACCGGTGCCTCCGGAACTCCTTTCAGTCGGCCCGCAAGGGGCTGGTCCTCACCACGCGGTTAGATTTGGTTATTTTGTTCAATCAGTTTTTCAAAGCCTGATCTGAGGGTATGAGGCGCAAGCCGCTCACGCTGAGCACTCCCAAGAAGACAGTCCGCTCTCCAAGGTCTAGCGGTGCGGCTTACCTCTCCTGCGACCAGATCAGGCTTTGTGGAAACTGATTGGCTAGCCAGCGAGATGATACCTGCGGTCCGAGGATGTTTGACCGTAGGGAGTTCCGCAGGAGCCAGATAGTATCTCGCTGGCTGGACAGTCATGTTTCTGCAATCGCCTGTCTGGCGCAGGAGAGGTAAGCACTTCTTTACATGTCATCGATGTTTTATTTTTAACACAAGCTTTGTGCAATCTAGTATACTTTGTATCGTAATATATAAGGAGCGATACATGCGGGCATATGAAGCGGTGGCTGGGTTTGGTCTTTCGCTTGCAGTTGGTGTAGGGCTTGGTGCGGCGGTTGAAAATCATACGAACGAGATTGCAGAAGGCAAAATTATTACGGCCGAGACATGCCGGGATCTGGAGAACGAGCAACAGGATACCATTAGCAAGAAAATGGTTGAGTGCATGGAAGACGGCGTTCCCGGAGGACAGAAAATTGGTGGTGATAACTTTGATGAGGGTGATCCCATCGAATTTGTTGACTCTTATATAGATGCTCAAGAGCATGAGGCCGCGCAGATTGAGCTGGGGCGACTGGTGGTATGGTCTATTGTGCCCGATGCGATAGCTGTGGCGTGGATTGGGACGGGACTCAGTTAGTCGATGGCGATATAGTCAATGGCAAAGTTTTGCCCGGCTGGTGCGGGGTTGGTGGTGCATACTGAGAAGTCGGTAGTACTGCGGTTGATGTAGTAGTTGAGTCCGGCAGCCGCAGAGCCTACGGGCGTAATGATGATGTGGGGCGTCGAATTGAATTTGACGGCAAAGGTAACGGTTGCAAAGCAGCCCGCACCGGGTGCCCCACCAGTATTAACGGTGAGTGTTCCGGCCGTGTCGGTGCCGCTGATGGATGAGGTGCCACCGTTGCCCAGGGCGGTACCATTGGTGCGTCCGGGTGTGGGTCCGCCGGCGTCGATGTGTCTGATGAGGGATAGATCGCTGTTAAGCTGCAGGCTCTGAGCAGTGATCTGCGGTGCCGAGATAGGTCCGCCAAAAGTTGCACCGCCACTGACGGCCACGTTCTTCTGAACGGTCAGGGTGCCTTGCACATTGGTGTCGCCGGCTATGGAGAGCTTGTTGGCCTGCAACTGGTCAAAGTTGCTGGTACCGGCTACGGTCAGGCCTGGCAGGCTCAGGGCACCGCCAACTTTGATGGTACCAGCCACGTCCAAGCTGTCGCGGATGAGTACTTTGCCAGAAAAGATGGCGTTGGATTCTATGGACAGTGTTTGTTTGGGGTCGCCTACTTTTGTCTCGCTGTTGCTTATGGTGTCTAGGGCTTCCTGGGTAAGCTCTTGGGTGGCAATGGTTGGTGTTTCTAGTGCTTTTTTGTTGCGCTGCATGCCCACGAACACCACGACTGCGGCAATGATAATAATCAGCATAAACAGCAACAGATAAATGTTGATGTGGCTGACTAGGCGTTGTAGTAACGAGCCTGTTTTTTTGGGTTTTTCAGGTTTGGGGGCAGCTGCGTCAGGCTTGGGCTCGGCACCCAAAGAAGCAGGCTCGCTGCCGCCAGCCGAGTCGCCATCCGCAGGGCCTTCCAGCGAATTTACCTCATTCGGGTCTTGTACCGGTTCTTCCATGCCTAAACTTTCGTTGATCTCTTTACGTTTATGATACCACGGGCCGTGAAGCATAAACAGATTGCGAAAAGGTGTAAAGTAGGACAAAATATTCATGACATGAGGGTTCGAGCCTATTCCAGATCTCCAATTTCGCGCCAAAACCGCCCCTTCCGGCGTCAATTCGCCTTGGCTTCCGAGCCGTACCTATGGGTACGGTTCAAAACCCAGAACGAATTGTCACTCGAAATGGATCACTTTTGGCATCAAAAGCGAGATCTGGAACAGGCTCTTAGGAAAATAAAGCGTCTTTGGACTATGCTGCTGGCAAGTCTGCTATGGGTGCCGGTACCTGTCGCTGCCCAGTCCTCGTCCTCTAGTAATTACAAAGTAGATCAAACAATATTTAGCACCGGCAGCGAACAAGACTTGCAGTCTGGCCAGTATAAAGCTCAGGCCACATTAGGCGATTTAGGAGTGGGCAATACGTCTAGCCTGAACTACCAGGCCTATGCTGGTTTTAATACCACGGACGAGCCGTACCTGGAGTTTGTAGTAACCGGCAACAATGTAGACCTAGATTATCTAGATGTGGGGCAGACCAAAACAGCCAACGGCAACTTTTATATACGCGCCTGGCAGGCCAACGGATATGTGGTAACTACTGAGTCTGATCCGCCCACTAACCTAACCTTTCCTGCCGAGCAGATAGACCCCATGGTCACTCCTGCTGCCTCGTCGGTAGGCACTGAGCAGTTTGGCATGAATCTGGTGGCTAACACTGCTCCTGCTACCTTTGGGGCGGTGCCTCAGCAGGTTCCAGACAATACCTTCTCGTTCGGTGTGGCAGCTACGGGCTACGACGTGGCTAATTCTTTTAAGTATATAAAGGGTGATATCGTTGCGCAGTCACCCAAAAGCACCAGCGTGACTATATATACTCTGTCTTATATATTTAATATCGACGACGACACGACATCGGGCCAGTACAACTTCAACCACGTGCTAGTCGCCACGGCTACCTACTAGAACTTAAATAAACCTTAACCAGGCCTAACAGGGTAATCTACGAAATATTTCACAATCTGTGGATAATTGTACCCAAAAAGTGCTTGTGCTTGATTAAATGGCATGGTAATTTGAATGAGTAAATCCAAAAAACAAAAATATACCTGAGTCAAATTAGTCAGGTACCAATTAAAAAGGAGAACCAGTCTATGGTTTTAGCACACAAGCTAAAACGGCCTAAAGCTCTTGCTGCGGCTGCTCTCTTGATTCTGGCTAGCGCTGTTCCAATTTTTACCCAAGACGCCCACGCGTATGGACTGATTGGACTCCGCAAAATTACTATGAGTAGTTCGGCCAATGGTACCCTCACTGCCGGTCAGGATGTTACCTATGAAGTTGACTTTGACGTTGCCACTACCTCGACCCTAAACGGCCTGGTGGTAGATTTTTGCGCTAACTCACCTATCGTTGGCGAGGCTTGTACGCCCCCGACCGGGTTTGATATTGATGCCGCCAACTTGGCAGTCACTATCAATGCCGGTCTGACGTCATTTGCAAAAGACACGGGCGAGAGTGACGCTAACACCTTGGTACTAAACGCCTCGTCACCTTGGTCTGCAACGGCCAACGACAGTGCTACCTTTACGCTTGGAACAGCAGCTGTTAACGACGGCATAGACAACCCAGAGAATGCCAACACCACCTTTTATGCACGTATCCTGACCTTTACAACTACTGCTGGTGCTGACAACTACGACTCTGCCACTGCCGGACCAGGCAACGTCAACAACCCTGGTGCCGAGCCACCTGTGGTAGATGCTGGTGGTATCGCCATGAGTACGGCTGCCCAGATCACGGTAACCTCTAAGGTGCAGGAAAAACTGACCTTCTGCGTCTATACTTCTGCTGTTAACTACGCCAACTGTACGGTGAGTGGCACGGCGGTCATCTTGGGTGATACCAACGGCGTGCTAGATACTGCCGGACCATATGTTGATAAGACGACTAAATATAATGTAGCTACCAATGCTTCGCAGGGTGCTGCCATACGTATAAAGGGCGACACGCTCAAGACCGGGTCATTCGACATCGCACCGTTCGGCGCAGCTGCAGCCAGTAGTGCTGCAAATACCGAGCAGTTCGGATTCTGTACCTACCGCGATGCGGGTGGCGGCGCAGCCGGACTAACCGCTACGACTCCATATGACTCTGCTCCTTGCAGTAGCACGACCCAAACGGCCGGTACGGCCTCTACTGGTGGTGTCGGTACAGCCCAATTCGCCTTCGACACCAACGGTACCGACGGAACTATGTCTACCTACGGCGACCCCTTTGCCAGCAAGCCTGCCGGCGACTTCTCGACCGGCGTCATCGTCCTGGCGGCTAACATCGCCAACACTACCGAAGCCGGCATATACACGACCGTACTGACCTTTATTGCCACCGGTACTTACTAAAACAACAGCCTATTTTATCCCCCAGCTTAAGCTAAAACAAAAAGGAGTATGCACTAACAAAGACGCTCACTTTCGCAGAATGAGTATTCGGACCTCCCAAGGTTCTTACTCAGTATAGTCGATGAGCTGCTAAAAGTGCTACTGGTTTTACGCTAACGGGCAGTGGATGAAATAGGGTTAAGAGCAATCGTGACTGACCGCTCTAACATACATGTGCACCAGCCAGCCGGCTCCCGAGCAGAGCTCGTGACCCTGCTGTCTTCTTGGCACCCAGCACATTTTTCAGCTGTGGTACTCCCTTCACCGTACTTTGGTACGGCTCGGTCCGTTCCTCGCTGAGAAAATGCACTGTGCGCTCAAGTGCAAATGTATGTCATCTGAATAAGGCAGCTACCCACGTGTAGTGGCTTGTTTGCTTATGGACGAGCGGGTAACCGCTAGGGCCATGTTTGCATATACGCCCCCCGTTTGTGAGTAGGCCTGTATAATCCGCACTGAGAAATCCACAGTGCTTATTCGCGTTGTACAAAAAGCTTGTGCTGCCCCTTTGCTTATGCTAATCTTCACCTAGTTACATTCATTTAAAAAACAAAATGACAGGGGAGAAAACAGTGTTCGCGAGGGTGAAAAAATCGGGCACTTTGGTAATAGCAAGTGTACTCGTTGTTGCGAGCATACTGCCTTTGCTGAGACCGCAAAAAGCTGAAGCCTACGGCTCCATAACATCACGCAAGATTACCATGAGCAGCTCGGCTACTGGTTCTGCCGCAGCCGGCCAAGACGTTACTTATGAAGTTAGCTTTAACGTTGCCACCGATGCTCAGGATATCTCTGGTGTGGTAGTAGATTTTTGTTCTAACACCCCTATTATTGGCGACAGTTGTACTGCTCCTACGGGTTTTGACCTGAATATTACTAACCTGGCCATAAACATTTCGTCTGGTCTGACGGGTTTCACGAAAGATACTGGTGACAGTGACGCTAACACGCTGGTATTCACAAATGCCGTAACTCCCTACAACCCTGGTGCGGCTGCTCCCCAGGTGTTTACGCTGGGAACTGGCGCCGTTAGTGACGGCGTAACTAACCCAACCAACTCGAACACCACTTTTTATGCACGTATCATCACCTTTACTACGGCTGCAGGGGCCGAAAACTACGATTCTGCTACCCCTGGACCAGGTAACGTCAATAATCCTGGTGCCGAGCCTCCTGTGATAGACGCCGGTGGTATAGCACTCAGTACTGCTGCACAGATTGTCGTGACCTCCAAGGTGCAGGAACGCTTGTTCTTCTGTGTCTACACGACTGGTGTCGGCAACAACTGTACGACCAAGTCCGGCACTACGGTCACGCTAGGGGATACCAATGGTGTGCTTGATCCAACTGGCCCCTATGTAGATAAAAGTGCCAAATACTCCATAACGACTAACGCGTCCGGGGGTGCGGTGATTCGCCTGAAGGGGGTGACGCTCACGAGTGGCAGTAACACCATAGACGCTATTGGTGGTACGCCTGTGGCTAGCGCCGCTACTACTGAGCAGTTTGGATTCTGTACCTACCAATCCGCAGGTAGCGGTCTAACTGCAGACCCTGTTTACGACGGCGATTCAGTAGGCAGTAACCCGGCCGACTGCACGGGCACTACCCAAAGCGCAGGCACGGGTACGACTGGCGGTGCGGGCACTACAGACTTTGCCTATGACACGAGCGGCTCCGGTACGACCTCTACCTACGGCGACGACATTGCCAGTAAGATAGCGGGGGACTACTCTACAGGTACCATGGTGTTCATCGGCAACATCAGTAACACTACCGAGGCCGGTATCTATACGACGACACTGACATTTGTCGCCACCGGCACCTACTAGTTACGTTACAATTAGCATATGCGGTTTCTATATAAGGACAGGCGTAAGGCTTGGCATTACATGGTGGTAGCCATTGGTTACGCGTGCACTTTCTTGGTGCCGGTAACAGGGCATGCGCAGATTTTGCAGATGTCCGAGCGTTATGACATGATCTCTGACTCTACTGTTAGCTCGGTGGCTATCCATAAGTTTGGGTTTACATACAACGATCTGAGTAACCCGGTAGGGTCGGTGGTATTTGAATTTTGTTCTAACAGTCCACTAACTGCCTTGCCTTGCACAGTACCAACCGGTTTGGACGTGGACAACGCGGTACTTTTTACGCAGGCAGGGCTGACGGGCTTTAACATAAACGGGGCAGCTACCACGCCTAACAAATTGGTGATCAATCGGGGGCCTGTTACGCCCACGCCGGCTAACGCGGTATCTGAGTACCATTTTAATAACATTACCAATCCTGACGCAGAGGGAAGCTACTATGTTCGCCTGCAAACTTTTGGCAGTAGCGACGGCACGGGGACCGCTCTAGAAGAAGGTGGAGTGGTGTTCGTTATGAATGATATGTTTGACGTGTCGGCAGAGGTCCCGCCCTACCTGCGGTTTTGCGCGTCGGTGACTGTTACTGCCTTTGATTGCTCTACGGCTACCAGCTTTTTTATAGATTTTGGTGAATTTTCACGCACGCAAGCGCGCTTTGCTTCGTCCGAGATGGTGGTGGCCACCAATGCCTCGTTTGGGTTTAGTATTGCTCTGGCGGGAACTACCCTGACATCTGGTAACAATTTTATCCCGTCACTCGCCGTGCAGGCACCGTCCAGCCCAGGCAACAGCCAGTTTGGGCTGAACCTGCGAGCAAACACCAATCCCAGTATTGGCGCCGAGCCGGTAGGACCTGGGGTGTCGGCGCCAACGCCGGAGTACAACACGCCAAATCAGTATAGGTTTACGCAGGCAGACAACGTCGTAACCTCGACCACTACGACCGACAACCGCAAATTTACTGTTAGTTATGTTGCCAACGTCAGTGCTCAGCAAAGTGCTGGTATCTATGCTACGACCATCACTTTTATTGCGCTGGCCAATTTCTAAGAGCCTCTCCACGTCTCCCTGTGACGAGCGAATCCCAAGCAGCTGCCATGATTTTGTACCTGTTTTCTTGGCTTTTGGTCGTACCCATCGGTACGAACCGAAAACAAAAAACAGGTACAAAGTGGCAGAACTTGGGATTTTAGCCGACAGGGAGATGTGGAGAGGCTCTAAAGGGGGTATACCCTTCAGGGTAACTCTTATGTTAAGATACTTTTAACAGTGAATAAGCTAAAAGGGATGACTAAGTGAGGGGAGTACTGAAGCGCGGACTTCTGTTCGTGTCCGGACTGGTTATGATACTGGGGCTGGGAAGCGGCCTGGCGACAGCCCAAACGGCTGGATCGGCAGGTAACGGTTTTCGGGTGTCGCCGGTACGCAGCGAGTTTGTGATCGACAAGGGTGCTACCGAAAGTATGACCATTACAGTCGAAAACCCCACCGACGGCACGGTCATAGCTAAGCCTATTGTGAACGATTTTGTGGCCAGTGATAAAGAAGACGGCGAGCCTCGGCTGATTCTGGACGACAAGGCGCCAAAGCCACGCAACAGCTTTAAGGACCTGGTCAGAAACCTGCCAGACTTGCAGCTAGGTCCACGCCAAAAGAAAGATCTGCAAGTGAATATCTCGGTACCTAAAGGCGGCAATGCCGGTGGTTACTATGGCGCCGTTCGGTTTGTGCCGGCTGGTACGGCAGGCAGCGGTAACGTTGGCCTGACGGCGAGCGTAGGTACTATTATTTTGGTCAAGGTGCCTGGCGACCTAAATGAAAAACTCAGCCTGGTGCAACTGGGTGCAGCGCAGGGTGGTAAGGTCAAAGGCTTTATGAGGGGCGGAAACGTTACCGTACTGACACGCCTGAAAAACGTCGGCGACATCCATGTTCAGCCATTCGGTAAAGTCACTATAAAAAGCATGTTTGGCAAAACAGTTAAAGAGTTCGAGCTGAACGCAACCGACCCACGAGCAAACATCTTGCCAGACAGTACCCGTAAGTTTGAAGACGCTATTGAAAAACCAGGGCGGGGTTGGTTTGGTCGCTACACCATAGCTGCCAATATTGGCTATAGCCAGGGCAGCGGCGACTTGATTTCTACTACCAAGACGTTTTGGTACTTGCCTACTTGGTTCCTGATCCTGATAGTGGTCCTGATTCTGGCAATTGTGGGCGCGGTGCTGTACTTTGTGAAATTCCGTGGCGGTGGTGGTCGGCGTGGGCGCCGGGGTCGCGGTGTGAATACACCTCATTCTCCATCAGTCAGACGTTTCTAAACGCTTGAGCTTATCTGGCTCTAACCGTACACTAGTTAGTAACATGCGTGGATTTAAGACCTTTGTTGCAGCTCTGGGCTGTCTGCTCCTAGCAGTTCCTGCTACGGCATTTGCGCAGGTAGAGAACCCACAGAGTGGTGCCGTGGGTATGCAGGGTACCATTTCGCAGCCGCCACCCACCCGTGGGGCCACTATCAGTGTGCCTAGCAGCGGGCAATCTTTTAGCCAGATTCCTATTACCGTCAGCGGCTTGTGCCCCGGTGATTTATTGGTAAAGATTTTCAAGAACAATGTCTTTGCCGGTTCTGCGCAGTGTAGAAATGGCAGCTATTCGGTGATCCTAGACTTGTTTACGGGTGCAAACGAACTGGTCGCTCGGGTGTATGACGCCTTGGACCAACCTGGCCCGGATTCTAATACAGTGAGTGTGACATTTGTAGACGCTCGGGCCAACGTGACTACTCGGCCTACCCTGACCAGTAACTTTGCCAAGCGCGGCGTTAATCCCAAGCAAGAACTGGTCTGGCCCATTGTGCTATCCGGCGGTTCTGGGCCATACGCCATTAGCGTAGATTGGGGTGACGGCAAGCCACCAGATCTTATGAGCCTGGGCTTTCCGGGGCCATTCAATATTAAGCATGCCTATGATTCTGCCGGTGTTTACAACGTAGTAGTCAAGGCAGTAGACCGTGACGGTGGTACCGCCTTCTTGCAGCTGGTGGCAGTAGCTAATGGTCCACTCAGCCAGGACCAGGGGCAAAATAAAGAAGAAGATAAAACCGGTGAAACCAAGACAGTTATACTGTGGCAACCGGCAGCCATACTGATACCTATGATGCTGTCTACCTTTTGGCTGGGTCGCAAGTATGAGCTGAAATACCTCAAGAAAAAGATAGAACGCGGCGAACGCCCGTTCTAGCCCGATGAGAGAGGTTGCAAAAGCTACGATCGGTATTGTATTTGCTGAAAATAGGCTGATAATTAGTGTTGGAAACTAAGCTTTAGGGGGTTCGGGGTGAAGCGTGTAAAACCATTTATACTGGCGGGTATTTTTGTAATCTCGCAGCTAGCTCTTAGCTTTGGGGTGTTGTCTGGGCAGGCTCGGGCAGTAACCTACCCGCAAGCCGTCAAGGTATCGGACGGACTGAGCGGTGCCGAATCCAATGGCGACTCTACTCGTTCGGCTCTATCTGCCAATGGAGCTTTTGTGGCATTTCAATCGCACGCAAACAATCTGGTTGCTGGTGATACGAACAGCATGATGGATGTGTTTGTTAAGAATCTATCTACGAATGCCACAGAAAGAGTGTCACTCAACGATAGTGACCAGCAAGTGAGTGCTGCTAGTAACTTCACAGACAGGGTTGGCAGTGAGCCTACCATAAGCCAAGATGGTCGCTTGGTAACGTTTGTTTCGGCAGTGCCAGCCCTCACGGGCTATCCATCATTTAATTACAAAAACCAAGTCTTTCTGCGCGACCGGCAAACAGCTACCACACAGATCGTGAGTAGCGACGGTAACGGAGTCGTAGCAAATGCCCATAGCAACTTTGGAAAGCTGTCGGCCAATGGTCAGTGGGTAGTATTCTATTCGGCCGGTACGAATCTGGTGTCATCTGACACCAATGGCAGAATAGACCTCTTTATAAAGAACCTGGCGACTGGGGCGGTAGAACTGGTGAGCGTGTCGAGCGACGAAGTCCAGGGTAATGCTGACACAGACTATCCGCATACAGATGCGCTTGATATTTCTCCGGATGGACGATATGTATTGTTTGCTTCCACTGCCTCTAACTTGGTTGCCTCAGATCCAAATGGAAACACCATTGATGTCTTTCTGCGCGACCGGCAAACTGGTACTACCGAACGTTTTGCTCCTACCGACTGCGCGACCATGGGGTCAACTTATGCGGGCGGAACTATTTCTGACGATGGCCGTTGGGTAGCCTTTTCATCCCAGCAGTGCACAACGGGCACGGGAGGCAAGGTTACGTTGTTGGATCGTCAGACTTCTGCGCTGACGGTTGTGAACGGCATGAATAACGCTACTGACTTTTCCGCAGATGGCCGCTACTTGCTGGCAGATAACAGCAATATTTTTCGCTATGACCGTACGACCAACACCAGTACGGTGTACGTGCCTAACGCAGAGGGCGGCACTATGTCAGCCACCGGCAATAGCTTTTCATATTTTGCCCAAGACTATTACAGTCAGTATCCGGTGGGTCCAAAGCCCGGTGACACCAACCAGCTAAATGACTTGTTTGTCTACCAGCTTGCAGCCGAACCTACGCCCATATATACCTATTCCGGTACACTGAAAGACCAGGCCGGCAATCCGCTGCGTGGTACCGTTCAGCTACAGGGTCCTGCCGGTGGTATTGCGCCAGTTACGACCGACCCAATCACGGGTGCTTTTAGTCTGCAGGCTCCTGCCGGACAGTACCGAATCGTGGCAACAGCCAACAGCCAAATAGGGTTTGCAAGCTCTGTAGGCATGATGAGCGGGCCTGATGTGGTGGACTTGACGGGCAGTATGTCTCAGAACCTAGTGGTCAACTTTGTGAAATACAAGTTCAAGGTAGTGTACCCAGACGGCAGTCCCGCCCAGGGCGTAGATACACAGATTACTCAGCAGCTTTCCTCAGGAGCGTATCAAAGTACCCAGCTGTTACCCGGACAAACGGTGACGCTATCTGGCGCACTGCAGAGAAACCAACCTACCGATGCCAACGGTATTGTTGCGTTTGACATGATGCCAAACGCTCCTATTACACAAGTAAACTTTGGGACCAAGCCAGGCTATGGTAACCCTCCTGCTCTCAGTAACCTTGCGGCGATCACGCAGGACATGACAGATGGCGATGCAGTGGTGGCTACGCTCATAGGGCCGGTGACTTACTCGGGCACCCTCAAAGACCAAGCTGGCAATCCGCTGCGCGGCAGTGTCCAGCTGCAGGGCCCTGCTGGTGGTATTGCACCGGTTAATACCGATCCGGCGACTGGTGCTTTCAGCGTGCAGGCACTTCCCGGCCAGTACAGCGTGAATGTGACCGTGAATAGCCAGACGGGCTTCTCTAGCTTTGTTGGAATACAGAGTCCTGCCGCGACGGTAAATTTAACAGGTAACCTCACGCAAGATTTAGTAGTTAACTTTGTGAAGTATAAATATAAAGTAATCTACCCAAACGGCAGCCCAGCGACGGGCGTCAATGTGGGTATGACCCAGCAGCCAACCGCAGGAACGCAGAGTGTCCAGCTATTGCCAGGCCTGCAGACCTCTCTGTCTGGCTCGTTGCAGCGGTTGCTTGCTTCGGGTGGTGATGGGTTGGTACCACTAGATGTTTTGGCCAATGTGCCACTGAAGCTGGTGTATTTCAACACACCACCTGCCGGGTACTCATTACCGGCCAATCAGACAGATGTACCAGGCATAAGCCAGGACATGACTGATTCAGCAGCCGTGCTGGTGCCGCTGATCCCTGACGCTGTACCCACAGTTCCTTCAGGGCTGGCTGGCCCTTCGCCCACTGCCAGTGCTCCCGTGCTTGGCTGGAACACCGTGCTAGCGGCGTCCTCGTTCAAGATATTTCGTGATGGAGTAGAGGTGGGCAGCCCGGCCGTTCCTGGCTTTACAGATTCGGCACTTGCCCAAGATAGCACTTATGCCTACACCGTGTCCGCCTGCAATCAGGTGGGGTGTAGTGCACAATCTGGTCCGGTCAATGTTGCGTACGACACCACCAGCCCAACCCTGGGAAGCCCGAGCTGGTTTAACAATCCGGCTGTTGAAGGAAACAATGCCACCGTTACCGTGCCTGTTGCCGATAACGTTAGTGGTGTAGCGGCTGGCGAATACTACCTGGGGACCGATCCCGGCCAGGGTAACGCCACGGCTATGAATCTGAACGCTAACGAACTGACTGCCAGCCTTGGTGACGGCCTAGCACCCGGTACATATACGGTGCACATCAGGGCCAAAGATGCCGTGGGCCACTGGAGCACGGTGATCGACACCCAGCTAGTTATCTTGCCGCTGGATACCACGGCACCAGTCATCAGCTATACCTTTAGCACACCACCTAACGCCAATGGCTGGCACAAAGCACCGGTCACTCTAAACTGGACAGTGCAAGACGCCGAATCGACCGTAATTAGTCAAACGGGCTGCGCCCAAGTTACCGTCAATACCGACGGCAGCTACGCCTATTTCTGCTCGGCCACCAGTGCTGGTGGTGCGGCCAACCAAAGCGTAACTGTTAAATACGATGCCACGCTGCCTGTGGTAGGTCGGACGCTCAGTACGCCCGCCAATGCCAACGGCTGGCACAAGGCCGATGTAACTATCGACTGGCAGGCGACTGACACGGGCAGTGGTTCGCCAACTGACCCAGCAAACACCGTTGCTTCTACGCAGGCCGCCAACGTTACTTACACCAGTGCCCAAAGCTGCGACCTGGCTGGCAACTGTGCTACCGGTTCGGCCCAGGTGTCTCTGGACAAAGTAGCGCCCACTCAAAGCAACTTCACACCAGCAATGCTCTTCCTGGTGGTAGGAAGCCAAAACTTCAGCACCACTGCAACCGATGCGCTGTCAGGCGTGAACCGGGTCGAATACTACTTTGATACCGACCCTGGACAGGGCAGCGGTACGGCTGCAACACATACCACTGGCAGCACGTACACGGGCATCATCGATACCGGTAGCGGCAACTTCTTCACCTCGCATAACTTCTTTCTGCGCACCCAAGATAGGGCTGGCAATTGGAGCACCACGCTCACCCGCAACTACAGCGAACTATTCTAAAATATAAGATTTTTGGGTAGAAAAATCGGGCGACTTTCAAAAATGAAAAGGGTCGCCCATACTAGGGTATAACACATAGGTAAAGAAAGAGAGATGGAGGGTGAGCAAGGCATGGCCGGTGAGGGTTTGAGGCTATCGCCCCCTCGGTGGCCAGCTGTGGCTTCGGTTCTCAGATACGGCGGATGCCGACGATCCGATGACGGAGATCCGGGAAGGCTTGCTCGGTGAGGATCTCGTACTGGGCGTCCAGATTGTCTACCGGTGCGCAGGTGCCATGCCACTGCATAGTGGCTAGTGCCAACACATAGCGTGAGCTGATCAGCTCGTACTCGAACAGGCGTTGGCCGTCTACTTCGATGTAGTACTCGCCGGGGAGCACAACGGACTTGGTCCAGAACCGCAGGAAGGGTCTGGTCTCGGTGCGGGGCACCATGGAGAGCAGCGTCTTGTCTTCGGCGAGCTGGGGTAGGGTTGGTGTGGCGGTTGCCACGGTCCACCTCTCTTTCGGGGTGCGTAGGGGTTGCTCGGTCAGGTCGAGAGCAACGATCGAGTATTAGAGAGACCCTAACTAATATATTATAACATAAAAAATAGAAGCCGACGATTACTTGCTAGTGTATGAAAAACATGAGCTAATCTGTTAAAATAGATCGGATATGAAGCCCCAGAAAAAGCAGACTGTTTATGTGGGATTGAGTGGCGGAGTAGATAGCTCCGTTACTGCTGCTTTGCTGAAAGAACAGGGCTACCACGTGGTGGGCGTGTACATGAAAAACTGGAGCAAAGACCTGCCCGGTATGCCCTGTCCGTGGAAAGAAGACTACCAGGACGCCAAGCGCGTGGCGGTGCAGCTGGGCATAGACTTTAAGATGTACGACTTCCAGGTCGAGTACCAGCAAAAAGTCGTAGACTACATGATTGCCGAATACCAGGCTGGCCGTACGCCCAACCCAGACATCATGTGTAACCAAGAGGTCAAGTTCAGGTTGTTCCTCGACACCGCCCTAGCAGACGGTGCAGACTTGATTGCCACAGGCCACTACGCTCGGATACAAGACGGGCAATTATTGGTGGCGGCCAATGCCGAAAAAGATCAGACATATTTCTTATGTCGAGTTACGGAGGACGCGCTCAAAAAAAGCCTGATGCCCATTGGCGACTACAAAACCAAGGCCGAGGTACGGGCACTGGCCAAAAAGCTGGGTCTGACCACGGCCGAGAAAAAAGACAGCCAGGGCATTTGTTTTGTGGGTAAGGTCGGCATCCGTGATTTTCTGAGCCAGTATGTCACTACCGAACTGGGCGTTATAAAAGAGCAGCATGGTGTAGCCATTGGCGAGCATGACGGCGCTATTTTTTACACCATTGGCCAGCGCCACGGCCTGAACGTGGGTGGTGGCTTGCCGTACTATGTCACCGGCAAAGACATGGCCAAGAACGAGGTGTATGTGACCACCAACCTGAATGATGAGAACTTGTGGAAGCAAGAGCTAGCCCTGACAGATGTGCACTGGATAAACGGCCAACCAAACTTGGATAAGAAGTATCAAGTGCGCACGCGCTATCGAGCGCCATTGGTGTCATGCACAATTGAGCAGGCAGATACGGGTATACGGTTGATTTTGGACGAGCAAGTGCGGGCCATTACTCCAGGTCAGTCCGCCGTTATTTATGATAAAGACACAGTGCTTGGCGGCGGTATCGTAGTATAAAAATTTACCCGTGAGGAGGTCAGATCGGTTTGACCCGAAAAGACCCCCTCTCGGGTGATTGCGTCAAACGCGTTTACGCCAGGACCAGGCCTGGCTGACGCATCTGCGCCAATGGCTGAAGTGAGGCCTCGTTCACGTCCAGGGCATCGCCCAGAGTTCTGAGCTCGAACCCCCCGGACGATCCGACCCACAGGCCGGTAACCGGCAGGCCGCAGTCGCGCGCCCACGCACATTCTTGGGCTACGCCAGGTGCCAAGCCTTGGTCATCGACAAAGGCCAGAACCGGGGCGCAGTGTTGCTGCGCGAGCGCGAGCAACTTCAGACGACGACTCTCGACGTCTGGCTCCTCGAACGTGGTGACGCGGGCGGGGATGCCGGCAACACCAAGCTTGGCAGCCATCAGTCTCAGCGAACGAGTCAGGTGGATACGGCCCTCGGGGGCTTCTTGGTCGACGGGTGCTCCTCCGTAGATGAGGTGCGTCCCGGCGATCAACAATCCGGCCAACCGGTAGTAGGCGGCTGGCGTGAGCCGACCGACTGACACTACGGCACAGTCCTGCGGTGTGCAGATCTGTACTTCGCTGCCGGACTGCGACCACTGCCTGGCAAAAGGTACATACCCGATGTCGGGTGCGGCTAACGAGCCATTCACGACCAACAGCTCTGGTTGCGGCGTACTGCCACACCAGCTGCCCACGACCGAGACGCCACGGTGGCGCATCAGCTGGACCTGTCGGATTGCGTCCGGACTCAGTCCGTAGTCGCCCACGAAGGCGAAGACGGTCAGGTTGTCCGGCTCCACCAGTGCCTGCAAACGCCTCAGCTGGTCCTCGCCGTCTCCGGCCAGGTGGATGAACTGGGCGTCGATGCCCTGCTGGGTCAGCTTGTCAGCAAACAAGCCAAGTGTGGTCGCAATGTCCACGCGTTGCTCGAAGCCGAGGTTGCCCTGCTGGGGTCCGGCATAGACCACGGTGGTCCCGGCGGCCATGATGCCCAGGATGGTGTCCAGGGCCGAGCCGGTCAGTGCGTCCAATATGACAAGGGCGTACGTCTGGCCGGCCGAACTGGCCACGGTGTACTTGGGCTTGTGCTCGGCGTCCAGTTGGAGCAACGCTTGTGCGGTCATGCCCAGGTTGGACCAGTCCAGCTCTTCGCCGGCGAACAGCTCGGTGAGTGTCGACACGGTCAGAGCGGTCATTTCGCTGTCGGCCAGGTCGCCGGCGTAGGTGCCCTCTTGGGCCAGCGCTTGCTGGTACTGCTCGTCCGTTAGCTCGGCAACCGTCACGTAGGCGTGGTGTGCCGTGGTGGTGGCTGCAAGCTGGCGGGAAGCCACAAAGCGAAGTTGCGCGGGGCGGAGCCGTAGGCCGGTTTCTTCCCGAACTTCGTCGATCGCCACCTGGATGGGGTCCAGGCTGGGTTTGGCAGAGCTGCCGCCCGCTGCTTCGTAGACGTAGCCATCCGCGTTGCGGACAGTGCTGCGAAACTCCCGCACACCCACTATGTGTGTCTTCGGTCCCTTGCGGTATACGAGCACACAGTGCGAGATGTCAGGGCGGGAAATGACCCACTCGTTGTCCTTGTGACGCTCCTCGCCGGCTACCCAGATACTGACCTTTGCCGCCCAGAACAGCACAAAGGCTGGCACGGGGCAGAGGGTCATGTCCAGGTGGAAGTTGTCCAGCCGGTTGCCGGCGGCCTTGAGGGCGTTGTTCCAGGCTTGGAAGCTGGGCGTACGCCATACGTACAGGGGTACCTGGCACTCGCCACCATGTCGCTCGGCGCCTTCGCCGATCAGGCTGATGGCATGCTCCAGGCCGGCTTCGAGGCCGATGATCGGCTCGATGCCCTGCATTTTGGCAACGGTTTGTTGGAACTCGGTCTTCATCGCCAAATCGGCGTTCTCGGGAATACACAGCACGACACGCTGGGGGCCGAACCGGATGTACTGGCCAACCTCGGTGTTGGTGCTGAGGGCCAGGATGTCGGCCGTTCGGGTCATGTAGTAGAAGATGACGTCTGCGCTGTTCTGCGCAGCCTGCTCCCAGTCGGCTTGGCTGACGTAGGAGGCCAGGCTGCCCTCTTGGCGTTCGGGTGTCAGGACGGTGCCGTCGAACCTTTCGGCCAGAAAGCGGTAGGCGTCGGATCGCCAGTGGGCAGGCTCCTGGTTGATCTTGTCGGACCGCGGCAGTGCGCCTCCCAGGAACAGGGAGCCGTTGCACTTCTGGCCGACAATTTCGGTGGGCAAACTTTGCTTTGAGTGGATGATCCTCAAGTGCGTGATCCTTTGTCGGTCCACTTCAGTGGAAGGTGCAAACAAAAAAAGCTTTCTCATCAGGGAGTAAGCGAGTACGTTATATCAATTTTATAGCATAAAAGTTAATAAAATTCAATCCTGCCCCTTCTTATGCGGTGGTATAAAAAAAGCCCACAGGGGCGTGGCATAAAAAGTAAAACAAGCAGACAGGAACTGGACAAAGGGGGAGATACCGGCATCAGCCAGCAACATCCTGAGCCTTCGTCCAGCCCTGCTGCTTGGCCCATGAGGGCTACGGTTACGACGCGGATGCCACTATGGCGGCATCCTGGGGGAGTTCGGTGATGCGCAGAGCGTTCCGGAGTTGCTTGTCGGTGGCGTCCACCATGGCGAGTACTCGCAGCAGATAGTCCGCGGCGGCCATGGAGAGCCCGGTGTCGCCCTTACAGTCGAACCATGTCCGCAGCTCGTGGCCTCGGTAGTCCGTCACTAGCTCGGGTCGACTCCCGATGCAGTCTTCGAAGCGCTCCAGGAAGGAGTGGATGTCCTCGTGTATCCGGCGTAGGCGGATGCAGTGGTGTAGCACTGCGTGCCTGGCACTTTGCCAGCGCCACTTTTCCTGGTCGGCGGTGAAGCTGATCACGATGCCAATGAGGGCGGTGCTGTCCATGACGTTGAGCTCGGGGTCGGGGGCGAACCGTCTCCTGAACTCATCGACCAGGTGTTCCACCTTGAAGCAAGTCAGGAAGCTCAGGACAGAAACCAGCATGCTGGTATCTCCAGTCTGTAATGAGTGTCGCGGCACTAGCGGATGTGTGCGGGGATGGAGCTTGTCTTGCTGAGTTCGATCGCCAGTCCGTCGACGTTGTCGGCGCGGAAGAACTCCTCGACCAGGATGGTCAGGTAGGTCGCGGCTCGACGGTCCAGACAATTGCCGCGCTTGTAGTACTTGACTACCAGATCGTGCTCGCCCGGGAAGGGGCGGATGAACACACGAATCCCTCCGGGGAAGTGGTCTATGTAGTTCACCAGGGCTAGGTCATGCGTGGCCAGTGCGGCCAGGAAAGCCTCGGCCCGACGCGTCAGTTCTTCGTCGCCGTCGAACACGTCGATGCTGATGCAGCAACGGGCGCCACGGTAAACCGGAATGTTGGGCCTGGGCTCGGGGTCGGAAGTGCCCTCGGTCTGGGTGGAGTCGAGCATGGTGCGGAGGGTGTTGTAGAGGGTACGGAGGAAGTTCTTGACGCCTTCTTTCATGATGGCCTCCAAAAGGAACTCAGAGTCCATGGACTCTAGACGCAACCGATTGTCGCATCTAACCTTTGTCGTTTGACATGGATGAGTAGCAAAACTACCGGGCAAAGATAGCCTTGCTACTCATCCATCATCTGTCTGCTTGTAAAAGAACTCTAATAGAGGTGCCACAAGCGGCACCTTAGAGTTGCGTATACATTACCATAAAATTATAAAAAATCAACCCGCTTTCATCTGGGCATAGTATAAAAAATAGCCCAGAGGGGCGTAAAAGAAAAACAAGCAGACAGGAACTGGACAAAGGGGGAGCACGGGCAGCAGCCAGCAGTGTCCTGAACCTATGTCCAGTCCTGTCGACTTGCGGGGTCAGTGGCCGCTAGTGGTGGCGCGTCGTCCTGAGGACTTCCTCGAGGCGGCTGGTCTCGGCCTGGGGGTTGCTCAGCCAGTGCAGGAGGTAGTCCAGCTGTTCGGCGTTCGTGTGGTAGCCCTCGGCCATGGCGATGAACAGGCTGAGGTCATGACCCATGAAGGTGGTCCTGATCGCATGCCAGCTGGCGTTGCCGCTGAAGTGCTGTGCGAAGCCACCGATGGTGCCCTCCAGGCTCTTCACTCGCTCGGAGTGTTCCTCGACCCGTTGCTGGGCCAGGTTCCACTCGGCGTGCCACTTCCTCTCTGCGAGGATGAACAGGATGCAGCCGAAGCTGGTCTTCCGGAAGTCGATGTCGAGGCCGTAAGGCGCCAGCAGTCGCATGGCGATGTCCGCGCCGTTCTTGGCCGTCTGGGTTAGGGTCTGGAGCATGTCTCTCCTTGGTGTCGGGCATGTGCCCGTGTCGGGGTTGGTCGAATGTGAAATAAAACTATCACTATAGTTGATAGGCTTATTTCACACCCGACCACAGGATCCTGTCTGCTTATAAAGGTACTCTAACGAGACGTAGCCTCTGATAGAGATAAAACTATTTTAGCATATAAAACTACTTTTTGCAAGTTTGGACAATCATGCATGTCGCGCTTTGTACTTGATATAGTTATTTGCATGGCAAACACACAGGTAACTGTTGTTTTTTGGAATATCTGGGAGCAGGTACAGAGTGGCCGGCGTGACGACGGTTCCAAGCTGCAGGCAAAATTTGACCACTTTATAAAAGCCTACGACCCTGACGTATTTGGGCTAAATGAGGTGCTGGTCCATCGTCAGACCAACGCCTCCCCGGTGCTGGACTATTTCAAGAAGCAGGGGTACAAAACGCACTTTGCACCGTTTAGCCCTATGTCAGATCAGTGGATGATTGGTAGCGCACTGGTAACCAAACAAAAGCCCACCAAAATAGTTGATCACCGGCTGGGGCCGGATACGCAGGCCAACAAAGCGCGCGGCTACCAAGGCTACCACGTAAAAGCCATAGAGGCACACCTGCGATTCGGCGGAGAAGATGTAGCCATCGTCGTAAATTATCTGGCTGCCTTGTTCTTTATGAACTGGTCCACGCATGTTAAGCACCGCCGAACTTACGAAAAGCTGCTGGAAAGCGTCGCGCATAAGAGCGTGATAATTGGTGGTGACTTTAACGAAACAAAATATATGGCACCGTGGCTTCGCATGCCCCAGCACCTTGGGCGACGCACTGGTTCGCTGCGAAACCCCACCTGGCGCTGGAATGGCCAAAAGTGGCGGATTGCTCTTGCTAACTACGACAATATACTTTGGACAAAACACGGCGAGCTGCACTTAGAGGAGTTCAACGTTCTGCCGCGCTCTCCCTCTGATCATTCGCCACTACTCGGAGTCTTCATCATCAAATAATACCCATATTATGCGAGATCCTCATCCAGAGTCCTCATTTCAGGGTCGAACCCTGTTTCAGGGTTCGACCCTGAAATGAGCGAGAGAGCGGTTTGGAAAGGGTGATGAATATGGGATGGGCTGTTGAGTTATGAGGCGTGGTACCATAGAGGTATGAAGAATAGGCGTGGGACGTTGCTCCTCTTGGGCATCGGTGTACTTGCCATAGGCGTGGCCCTGTGGCTGACTGTGCGTGTGCGCCAGGCGCTGGCCCCTGCGGTCGACGACGCCCAGATGGTTCAGGAAGGCAAATTGGGCGCCCCTGATCTGCAGCGCCAGATCGTGCTGGATAAGCTGAACAATGTCTGGGATGTGGCCTTTCTGCCCGACGACACCATGCTATTTACCGAACGGGCGGGCACCATTAGCAAGCTAGCGCAGGGGCAAAAAGCCATTGTGTACAAACTACCAGATGTATACGCTGTGGGCGAGGGCGGTCTATTGGGCTTGGCGATAGATCCCCAGTTCAAAGACAATCGCTACATCTATGCCTGCTACGATACCCGTCCAGATATTCGGGTGAGCCGCTGGAAAGTAAATGCTGACGTTACCGGTCTGACTGACAAGGTAGATATTGTGACGGGCATCAAGTCGTACCCGGTTACGCCACAGACGCCCAATCGACGTCACTCGGGGTGTCGTCCACGGTTTGGGGCCGATGGCAATCTATGGATAGGCACCGGTGACTCAGCTATTTACACCAATCCGCAAGATCCAAAGAGTCTGTCTGGCAAGGTGTTGCGGGTGGACCGCGACGGCAAGCCAGTCTCGGATAATCTGGGCGGTGCATTTGACCCACGTATTTATAACTACGGGCACCGCAATATACAGGGGTTGGCTATGTACCAGGTGCCGCGTGGTGGTGTGTATGGCTATAGCGTAGAGCATGGCGTGGACCGGGAGGATGAGGTGAACAAACTAATCAAAGGCAATATGGGGTGGAGTCCTGGTCCGCCATCTTACGACGAGAACTTTCCCATGACAGACAAGGCCAAGTTTCCAGATGCCGTGGATGCTGTGTGGAACTCGGGCGAGACTACTATCGCACCCTCTGGTATGACCTTTGTCTCTGGCGCTAAGTGGAAGGACTTCAATGGTCGCTTGGCCATGGCGGTCCTTAAGGACAAGCAGGTGCGCTTGCTGGAAATAATCAATGACAAAGTAGTGTCCCAGCAAACACTGTTCGAGGGCGAATTTGGCCGGCTGCGTAGTGCAGTTATGGGCCCAAATGAAGAGCTGTATCTAACCACCGATAATGGCAGCAGCCAGGACAAGATTATTCGCATTTCGCCACGGTAAGTAATAAAAAATAACAGACAGAACGGACAACAAGGGGGCAAAAAGGCACGCCGTGGGGCGAGCGCCAATGATGGTAGGCGCCCGCCCCTGGTTACCGTGAGTGGCTACTTGCCGTAGCGGTGGATCTGGCTCACGACGAAGCCGACGAAGCCGAAGGTGCCACCCACGTGGTCTTGAGCCATCTTGCAGACGCTGAACACGAGGGGGACGAAGCTGTCGTGGTACTCGTAGGGCAGCTCCACATCGACATGCACCTCGGCCTCGGACTTGGGGAAGTCGCTGTCCGGATCACGCAGCGTGATGAAGCCGTTGTAGTTCGAGCATGGCTGGATGGCCTGCGGCGAGGAGAAGGTGCGGACCTCATCGTCGTCGGTCGTTCCCAGGTAGGGTGCGACCTGCCGCAGGAACCGCTCCAGGGTGTCGAGCTGCCTTACGAGCCAGTCGGGCAGGTCGTCCGGGTTGACTTCCTTCTTGGTCTTGCTCATCAGGGAGATCCGCACCGTAGGGGTGTCGATCCGGCGCAGGGTGGTGAGTTGTTCGGTGGGCATGAGGCCTCAATTCTTTGGGGTGGGCAGGATGTCAGCGGCTGCTTGTTGGCTGGGTTGCCAAAAGATGCCAGTTGAGCAGCACACTCACTTTTATGGTAAAAGCGGGCCTGCTGCTCAACTGGATCATATCGTTCTGTCTGTTATAAAAGTGCTAGAGACTCAAGAAATACCAGAGACGCTAACTATATTATTATAGCATAAAATTAGTTTTAAATCAATTCACAGGAAGAACTATGATACTTCGTCGGGGGAAGGCAGTGGGATCAGGCCAGATAGTATCGTGACGTAGCGCCCGTAGACTCGGACACCCCTGTGTTCGGCGCGATCCATCTGGTTAGCGATTTCGCCGTAATATATCTTTAGCCCAACAATGTGCTCTCTGCTGAGGCTAAGCGCATCAGGGAGTTCATCAGCCTCTAGCGCACCCTGAAGGTCGGTATGCAAATGCCCCAGAAGGGCGTCGTTACCATTTATACGTGAATCGGTCAGATCGTCGTAAACGAGCTGGGCCTCTGTCCGGTCTAGATGTAGACCATCGTCATCTACCCGAAAGGGAAAAGACAGGTCTTGGGCTGGTGAAGAGGAGCGGTCTCGGGGTATAAGTGTATCCATAATCGAAAACTATAATACTGGTGGTTTAGTACAGCTGCTAAAATAATCACTTTTTAAGCGTGGAATAAAAATAATAGACAGAACAATAGGCGGACAGAGACGGAGCGGGGGCAGGCCTGAGGGGCGAGCACCTTATGGTGGAAGTGCTCGCCCCGATCATGGCCCCTAGGCGCTCATCAGCTGGAGGCCGTTGATCAGCAGCTGGTTGAGCGACGTTGCGCCATGCAGGGCGTGGCGCGTCAGTACGGCCACTGCGTGATACGCCGCGGCGTTGATGGTCGGCATGGACACCACGATGTTGATGAGCAGCTTGTGCACACCGTTGTCGTGGTGCACCAGCGTGTAGTCCGTCATGAAGGACTCGCCGTAGGTGAGCGCACGGGTGCCTCGCGGGGGCTGGCCGTCGACCAGGGGGACCTGCATGGTGTCACGCAGGAGGGGCTCGGCCTGGGCCAGGAAGTTCAGCACCGCGTTGACCTTGTCGATCGCCCACTTGGCGGAGGGGTCGTTGCAGTCGAAGTCCTCGGGGGTCGTGACGACGTAGGTGCCGAGGTCGGTATGCCGGATGACCACGGGGGAGCTGGAAATGTCGGACATGGGGTGTCTCCTTGGGTTGGAGGCTTGTGGGAGATTGCAGCGTCAATGGCGCAGGTAACGAGTTTTCACCCTAGTCACATGCTCTGCTATTATAACATAAAAATATATACAAATCAATATTTGTCTGATTGGCTAGTTTTGTTCACCTCTGTTATAATGCATGCCATGAATGCCCAAGAAATCAGAAAAGCCTACCTTGAATTCTTCAAAGAACGCGGTCACGCCGTTATTCCGCGGGCACTTCTGGTGCCACAAAACGACCCAACTACATTATTCACGGGCTCCGGCATGCAGCCGCTGGTCCCGTATTTGTTGGGCGAGGAGCACCCACAGGGCACCAAACTGGTAGACAGCCAAACTGTTATTCGCGTACAAGACATAGAAGAAGTGGGTGATAATCGTCACGATACTTTCTTCGAGATGCTGGGCAACTGGTCACTCGGGGATTATTTTAAGGCCGAGCAATTACCTTGGATTTTTGAATTCTACACAGATGTGGTGGGGCTAGATCCGCAGAAACTCTATGTAACTACTTTTATTGGTAGTGAAGAGTTTTCTATTCCTAAAGACACCGAGTCTGCCGACATCTGGAAAAAACTATTCCAGGCTAAGGGCATCGACGCCACCGAGGCCGACCTAGGGTCCGAGGAAAACGCCGCGGCAACTGGCATGCAGCCTGGCCAGCGTATCTTTGCTTATGATGCTGCCAAAAATTGGTGGTGCCGGAATGGCAAAATTAGTGACATGCCCCCGGGTGAGCCGGGCGGTCCCTCGACCGAAATATTTTATGAGTTTGATTTTGTAGATCACAATCCCGAATATGGTGAAAAATGTCACCCCAACTGCGATTGCGGCAGGTTTGTAGAAATCGGTAACAACGTACTCATGGAGTATCGGCGTACCGAGCAAGGATTTGAAAAGCTGCCCAAGAAAAACATCGACTTTGGCGGTGGCTTGGAGCGTATCGCCATGGCGGCTATTAATAGCCCCGATATGTTCAAGATCAGTATCATGTGGCCAATTGTGCAGCGGCTGGAAGAGCTGTCTGGCAAAAAATACGATAGCCACACAACCAGCATGCGTGTGATTGCAGATCACTTGCGGAGCGCGACTTTCCTGGCCGTAGACGGTGTGGTGCCCAGCAATAAAGAGCAGGGCTACGTTATGCGTCGCCTGATGCGTCGCGCTATCCGCTTTGCCTTTGACCTGGGTATCGAACAGAACTTCCTGGAACAAATCGTACCCGCTATTGCCGATCTGTATCACGAGGACTTCCCAGAAGTAGCCGAAAAGCGCCAGGAAGTGGTTGATATACTGGTTCGCGAAGAAAAGGTCTTTCGCCAAACCCTTCGCAAGGGCGTAAAAGAACTGCAAAAAATGGGCGGCGCTGGCAAGCTTGATGGCAGCCATATCTTTACGCTCTATGATACCTACGGCTTTCCATTAGAGCTCAGTGTAGAAGAGGCGGCCATGCAGGGTATCGAAGTCTCTGCTGAGTGGCAGAAAGAGTTTGACGCCAAAATGAAAGAACAGCGCGAGCGTTCACAGACGGCCGCCAAAGGCACCTTCAAGGGTGGCCTGGGCGGACAAACCCTGCAGCACAAGAAATACCACACCGCCACGCACCTGATGTACCAGGCCTTACGCGAAGTATTGGGTGATCATGTCATTCAGCGCGGCAGCAATATTACCGAAGAGCGCCTACGTTTTGACTTTAGCCATCCCGAAAAAGTAACACGGGAACAGCTGGACCAAGTAGAGAAAATCGTGAACGAGCAGATCGCCAAAGACCTCAAAGTATCTTGGGAAGAATACCCGACAAAAGTCGCGCGTGAAGAAAAGGGCGCCTTGGGCCAGTTTGGCGACCGCTACGGTGACACGGTCAAGGTATACAAGATGATTGCTGACGGCGCAGACAAACCCTTTAGCTTTGAGATCTGTGGTGGTCCCCACGTCGACCACACGCTCCAACTCTTTGAAGACGGCAAGAAATTCAAAATCACCAAAGAAGAAGCCAGTAGCGCAGGTGTACGCCGAATTAAGGCAGTCCTGGCTTAGGTTATGGAAGGACAGTCCATACTTAACGGACTGATTGCCTACGAAATTCCTATTGATGAAGAAGACAGAACTCGCCTAGAGATTGAGGTCCCCGCTACGGGCAATCTGAGCAGAATCAACACAGCTTTTAAGCAGGAGGTACGCGCCTACCACGAGGCACTTCCGCCAGAAGAGCAAGAGCAAGATCCGCACGTAGCTATTGTGCGCTGGACACCTGCCATTGTGCGGCTCGGCAACGCAGCCTTTATCGGCATGCTCTGGTTGCCCCAGGCAGCCGAGGCGAAGGGCATGATTGTCCAAGATGGACGGGCTATCTATGAGCGGCGAATGGCAGAACAGCGTCAGCAGCGACGATCACATAATCCATACAAGAAGCCCGACAAACACTATGGTGGATTTAGCCAGGGGCGCGTGACTCCCGTCGAGCCAAAAGAAGAGTACCTTTAGGTGACCGATTCTTGCTGCTTTCTCTTTGTTCGGCCTCGGTACTTGCTGCTGCCATTTTTATTGAAATAGGAGTGGGCCCGAATGGGTTCTAGGTCTTCGACAAAAAACATATCGTAGTGGTTGCGGGCACCTTTTCTGCGCTTGGGTAAGATACCCAGTTCTGCGGCCTTGGCCTTCAGTGTTTTATCGGCTGTGCCCAGCTCGACTGCTAGTTGGTGTACCGATACGGCGCCGGTTGGCGCCGGTTGGGCCTCCTCGATTATTTTCGAGCCAGTTATCCAGGCCGTATGGGCTTTTTTAACCGCCTGGAATGGCTGGCCCTTAGAACGGCTGCGGTTCAGCAGGTCATCGGGGGATATCCCAAGTTCTATCTGAAGCGCGTGTATGAAAACTTCCTTGGACACGTTCAGGGATAGTGCGGCGCCGTAGACGCTCTCCTCGTCTTCGCCCAGAGGAGAGTTGGCGTCGGCAGCTACCTCTTTGTACTTTTGGACACGGGGGTTGGCTTCTAGTAGCGCCAGGGTGGCTTCATCTACGGCCAGTCCGGGTGGTCCGCCGTCATCAAAGTTTCGCGTGGGCAAACGTATGTCGCCGTCATTCAGTGCCTTGTCCACGGTTGTTTGGCCTACGCCAAGCTGCTTGAGGGCCTTGGGCAGCCGTATTTCTCCTGGTTTGAAAAACTCAATGGCTAGCCCGGCCTGGGCATCTAGCTCTTGCTGGTACTCTACCGGCAGCCAGTATGCTCCGTAGCGATTGGGTAGGCTGAGGGGGATCATGTGTAGAATTCGCATATACCTGACCACTGTTCTGAAGTCGCGGCTGCGATCCCGTGCATATTTCTTGACACTCATGGCATCGGGTAACATTGGGTCTCTGTCTAGTTCTTTGACTCTTTGCACAAAGTCCACACGTGTTGCCTGGAAAGTAAACAAGATATTATCCAGGTGCACCATTCGTGGCTGGAGGGCGGTCTGGGCCCATTGTTTTGATTGGGTTGCAGGTGTGCGGCCGGCCTTGATCTCTTTGACGGCTCGATTACCCATCATGATATGCCCCCAGTTATTAGGGAAATCCAGGACTAAACACGATGGCTTGCCGGCTTTCTTGCGAAGGCCCCGCGCCAATTGCTGGATATATTTTGGCTCCGAATCGGTAGCGGCCAAGAAAATGATGACATTTACGTCTGTTATGTCGATACCTTCGTTCAGCATGTTTACTGTAACCAGCGTAGGGAACTCGTTATTCCTGAACGCTTCTAGGGTGTTCTTGCTGCGTGTGTGGAGAGTGCGGGCGGCGTTGGCGGTGATATCTGTCTGGCCGTTTTCTGCTGCTTCGGCCTCGGACCAGAGCCGGGCGATAACGTCGGCATGGGCAATGGTTGTATCAAATATCAGCGGCTTTGCCTTCACGCCGTGTCTGAGCTCGTACGCTCTGACTTCCTCGCGGGCGGCAGCAACTATTTTCTTATCGCGTGCTTCTATAAAGATTCGCCTATTGAGCTTGGTGGGGTCAATCCCTTCGGTCAAAAAGGTCTCTTCTTCATCGGGATCCTCCATGACGATGTACTCGGGCCATACCAGTCTTTTCTCGTCCATGGCTTCGGCAAATGTCTTGGAGTATACGGGTGCTCCCCAGATTTCTTGGATGTCTCTCATGTCGTGACGCTTGATGGTGCCACTCATAGCTATGCTGTTGATGGCGCGTGGCAAAAAGTGGTCCAGCACAGCTTCGTAGGTGGCTGCCTTGGAATGATGGCTTTCGTCCACTATGACCAGGTCGAACTCTTGGTCTGCAAAGTATTCTTGCCAGTTTTGCTGTTGCATTGTCTGGAACGACGCAAACATAAAGGTGGGATCGTCCCAGTCCTTTTCTTCGCCAGTAAAAGTGCCATAGGTGTACTCTTCGTCCCCGAGGATGTGTTTGAATCGGGCGCGGGCTTGGCTGAGCAAGCGTGTGTCATGGCACAAATACAGCACCCGCTTCTCGGGGTTTTCGCTCAGCCAACGGTCGGCCATGATTGCCGCCATATTTGTCTTGCCGCCACCAGGATACATTTGGTATAACACTCGCTCTTTGCCAGATTCTATTGCTTGCTCTACCGCGTGCACTCCCTGGATCTGATCGTCACGAACCTCCAGGTCGGCCGATTCAAAACTGATAGCAATAGATTCGAGGGCGGGATTCTGGTCTACGAGTGCCTGAACTTCGGGGGCGAGCGGACCTCTGAGGGTGAGCTCGTCGTGATCGTCCAGGCCGTCGAGCGTTCCATCGGCTGCAGCTCTTTTGGCAATTAGGCTCCGTCTTCTCCGGATTACTCGACGCTCTCGTTCGTTGGTCCCACCCCATATGCCATGCTTTTCCTTGTGCGCAAGGGCCGACTCTAGGCAAGCCTGGCGTGCACTACATCCTCTGCAAACACTCTTGGCCGGCTCTTGGTTTTCGCCTCTTTCCGCAAAGAAATACTCTGTGGCGCTAGAACCCAGACAGGCAGCCTGGGCCCGCCATGCCTCGTTTTCTGTTTTCGGAGTTTCTTGGGGAATGGTTTTTTCGTGCGGGATAAGTATTTGCTGCTTGCTCCAGACAGGCAGCCCTTGTTTTTTGTCACCATAAGGCACGATACCAATTGGTTTGGGGATGCGACCATTTTCAATAAGCCATTCAGCTGTTTTTGTCCTGGCATGACTGGCTATGCCCAGCATATCTTTGACGGCACTGATCGTAATAAGTGATAGCTCTCCCAGGACTTCTGTGGTTAGGTCGCCTGGGTTTTGGTCTTTAACCCAATAAGAGAGCGTTTGCTCGCCAGTGCTTACCTGAAGAGCGGGTGGGATGTCGGTATTTGGGGCTGTCCTGGCGTTTTGCAGCTCGACGCTGGCCAGAAGGTCACGAATAAAAAATTCAGATAACTCTTCTTCCTCTGTTTCTTCCTCGTCGGGCATCTCTACTGGATCGTGTTTCAGTTTGGGCTGGGGTTGGGGTATGGCGTCGTACCCCATTGTTTGGCGGAATTGCCGGAGACTATCAAGTGATATTCCGTCATCCCACTCAGTATCCCTGTTGGTAGGCAGCTCACGGTGTCCACGCCCGACAGCAAGTGTTTCGTCATAAGGGTCATAATCATCCGAGCCGTGGCCATTAGAATCTACATCGCTCAGTTCCAAGAAGAACTCAGTGGCAAAAGGGACTTCGATTGCTCCCGAAGTCATGTCGGGTATAACATCATCAACCGCCAGATATGCTATACCTCTTTCACTATCATCGGAAGCTTCGGGCAAGCGGCTTCCCATGCACTCACATAACTACAGCGCTCTGTCAAAGTCAACCACCAGCGGCATATCTGATAAGACTCCCACTTTCTCATGATAGAATAGTAAGGATTATGCCTATGCTTGATAAACTCTCGAGCCTTTCTAGCTCCGCCCTCAAAAGAAAAAAGTCTGAGCCTGCTGATGCGCAGAACTATTTAGTGGGCCTAGACATCGGTACCGAGTTTGTAAAAGCTCTGGTGGCCAAAATTACAGAGGACGACACCCTAGAGATCATTGGCGTCGGGCGCGCACACCAAGAGCTGTCTGATATGCAGGCTGGCGCTATTTCGGATATTGCGGCCGTGGTGGGTAACTGCGATGCCGCGCTGGCCCAGGCCGAACAACAGGCCGGAGTTAGTGCCCGCACAGCGGTCATTGGCATAGCCGGCGAGCTTGTAAAAGGTACCACTACCACGGTGCGGTGTACGCGCAAAGATGCCAACAAACCCTTGGACGTAACCGAGCTAGAGCGAATTATTGGGCTAGTTCAGGGGCGGGCCGAGGCCAAGGCCAAAAAAGAACTGGCCTGGGAGTTGGGTGGCAAAGAAGTAGAGATCCGGCTGGTCAACAGTGCGCTCGTAGGCATTGATATCGACGGCTACAAAGTAACCAACCCGGTGGGCTTTCAGGGCAAAGACGTCCTGGTGCAGCTGTATACCGCCTTTGCGCCGCTGATACATATTGGTGCTCTGGAGCGAACGGCTCAAGAATTGGATATTGATCTGTTGGCCGTCGCGGCCGAACCCTTTGCTGTAGCTCGTTCAGTTATTGGTGATGACCCGAATGCTACCATGAGTGCCATCCTTATGGATGTCGGGGGTGGTACTACCGACATTGCAGTTATTAACGAAGGCGGTGTGCAAGGTACCAAGATGTTTGGTATTGGTGGCCGGGCGTACACCCGGGCAATCGAGCGCGACCTAGACGTTGATTTTGCTCAGGCCGAAGAGCTCAAGCTAGCCATCGGCAGCGGCCGTGTTCCCCAGCACAAAGCAAAGGTGCTAGAAAAGAGCCTGCGTAAGACACTAGACGTATGGACAAGCGGTGTCGAACTAGCGCTGAGTGAATTTGACAAGCTAGACCACTTGCCTAACAGGATTTTACTGTGTGGCGGCGGCTCCAGCCTGGGCATGCTTATGGAGCAACTGTCCAAGACAGATTGGTACAAAGAACTACCCTTTACCCGCAAACCAGTCGTGCAGCATATTCAACCCGAACAAGTGGTGGGTATGGTTGATAAAACTGGTCACGTGACAGATCATACCTTTGTAACAGCCATGGGTCTGCTGCGCGTTGGGCTGGATACGGTCCAGCAACAAAACGACAGACCAACTGGGTCTGTTCGCCAAAAAATTGATAGAATGCTTAGAATATGAACAATAAGGACACCATTTACATCGATGTCGATGACGAGATAACCGGTATCATCGATAAGGTTCAGGATTCCAGCCAAAAGATTGTTGCCCTCGTTTTGCCTAAGCGTGCCGCGGTCTTCCAGAGCTTGGTGAATATGAAGTTGCTCAAGCGTACCGCCGACGAACAAGGCAAGCGCGTCGTGCTTATTACCTCTGAGGCCAATTTGCTACCCCTGGCTGGTGCAGTTGGTATGTACGTAGCTAAGTCTTTGCAGAGCAAACCAGAGATTCCTGCTGGCCCCAACGATACCCCACCAGCTGATGACGATGAAGCCGATGTGCCGCTGGAACGTTCGGCAGCGGCAGCGAGTGCTTTGGCTGCGGACGATGACGATGAATCTATAGAAGTAGACAACAGCTCCGATGACAGCAGTGGCCCCAATGGCAAGAAGAAAAAGGGCAAAAAGGGCAAAAAAGGAGCTGACGGTGGCAAGAAAAAGTTCAATATACCCAATTTTGAAAAGTTCCGGACACGGCTCATCCTGGGAGCTATCGCAGGAGTTATTCTCATTGGCGGCGTTATTCTAGCGTTCTTTGTGCTGCCAAAAGCCACCGTTATTCTTAAAACCGACACTCAAAATATAGACACCAGCTTTGCCTTTGCGGCTGATCCTGCAGCCCAAGAGGTTAACACCGAATCCAAAGTCTTGCCTGCCAAAAACGAAGAATTCCGCAAGACCGACACTGAAAAAGTGCCGGCTACAGGCCAGAAAGACTTAGGGACCAGGGCTGCCGGGCAAGTGACGCTGTCAACCGTCTGTTCGTCCAATGTGCCAACAATCCCTACGGGCACAACGGTTAGTACTGGCAACCTCAGTTATGGTACGGCCGCACCGGTGACATTATCCCCAGCAGTTGTTGGTGGTCAGTGCCGTTTCCAGGGTACAGCCGATGTCGTGGCTACTAGCGCAGGTGAGCAATACAACGTAGAGATAGGCAAGACTTTTGCCGTGTCTGGTTATTCGGCCGTATCCGGCACAAATGCCGCAGCCTTTGCAGGTGGTACCAGCAAGGTCGTAAAGATTATTCGCCAGGAGGACGTCGACCTGGCCAAACAGCGTATCAATGAGCGAGCCGGCGGCGAAGCCCCGGATGAGCTCAAACAAAAGTTCGAAGAAGGGGGCCGAATGGCCCTGACCGACACCTTGACTTTGGGCAACGCCACGGTCACCAGCACACCAAACGTGGGTGACGAGGCGAGCGAAGTCACTGTGACTTCTACCTCTGTATTTACCATGTTGGGTATCAAAAGGGACGACCTCAAGAAGCTGGTCGAAGAAGAGGCCAAGTCCAAGCTAGACACTTCAAAGCAACGAGTGCAAGACAACGGCATAGACAAGGCCACCATAAAATCTACCGCCGAGAAAAAGCCCAACACTCGCACAGAGATGAATATTCAGACCACCGTGGTAGCCGGCCCGCAACTGGACGAGACCGCCCTGAAGCAAGAGATTGCTGGCAAAAAGCGGGGCGAAATACAGGAACTATTCAAAAACCGGCCAGGTGTCCGCGACGTAGAGGTGGCTTACAGTCCGTTTTGGGTACAATCGACACCCAAGAGTACCAGTAAGATAACCTTTGTTTTCGAAAAAGCCGAGTAAATGATAGGACTCCATCTCAAAACCCATCTTGGCCCACGACCAACCTTGACGGCAAGCTACCGGTTTTTTGCTTCGCACCATAACTACGGTTATGCCTTGTCACAAGAAAACCGCTATCTTGCTCGCCAAGGTTATCCGTGCATTCAAGGAGGGTTATGAGATGGAGTTTAATCTCATAGCATTAGACGTTGGTGAAAAAAGGGTGGGCGTCGCAGCGGCCAACACGGTGGCACGACTGGCCAACCCGCTCACTACCCTGGTACGTGACGATAGTTTTTGGCCGGAGTTGGAAAAATTACTCACCATCGAGCAGCCCAGTGTCATACTGGTAGGGTTGCCACGCAACCTAAGCGGCGACGATACTGCCCAGACTACTGCCACACGAGTATTTATTACTGAGTTGGGACAACATACTGATGTACCCATAGAGACTCAGGACGAAGCTCTTACGTCGCGGCAGGCCGAGGCCGAGCTGCAGGCGCGGGGCAAGCAATTTGCCAAGGCTGATATTGACGCCCTGGCAGCAACCTACATACTAGAAGATTATCTACGGAGCCAAGAAACCTATCATGCAGCCTAGACCTAAAAGCAAAACCAGGTGGCCAATTATTCTCACCATTCTGTTTGTCATGATTGTGCTGGTGGCCGTGGGCGGTGCGTTTGTGACTCGCCGGGCCTACGACCAAAACCTAGAACCAGTCAGTATTTCCCAGAGCAGTCAGCTTATCAAGGTAGAACAAGACGCATCGGTAAAACAGGTGGCTGGCCAACTGAAACAGGCGGGCTTGATCCGTGCGGCCTGGAGCTTCGAGTGGTATTTTCGTAACCAGAGCCTCAACGACGACCTAAAAGCTGGTACCTACAGCCTGCGACCCAGCCTATCGGTCCCAGAGATTGCTGCTATTTTGACCGATGGCAAGATTGCGACTGACCTGGTGACTGTATTGCCAGGCCAACGGCTAGATCAGATACGCAGCGCCCTGATTGAGAAATACGGCTTTACGGCAACTGCGGTGGACGCCGCGCTCAAGCCTGACCTGTATGCCAACCACCCGGCCTTGACCGACAAGCCGGCTGGCGCCAGCCTGGAAGGCTATCTGTACCCGGAGTCTTTCCAGAAAACAGCCGATACCAGTCCAGGGACTATTATTCGAGCTTCTTTGGACCAGATGCAATCGGCATTGACCCCCGGTCTTCGGGCGGGCATTGTGCGCCAGGGGCTAACGGTGCACGAAGGAGTTGTCTTGGCCTCTATCATCGAACGCGAGGTCGGTAACCCTGACGATCGCAAGGTAGTAGCCCAGGTGTTCTTGCGACGCTTGCGCGAAGGCCGCCGGTTAGAATCTGACCCCACGGCCAAGTACGGGGCTATCCTGGCTGGCCAAGAGCCAAGCGTGTTCTACGATTCGGCCTACAATACTTACACTCACGGGGGGTTGCCACCAACACCTATCAGCAATGTTAGCAAATCTTCTTTAGAGGCAGTGGCCAACCCAGCGGGAACCTCCTATCTGTTTTTCGTAGCGGGCGACGATGGCAAGACTTATTTCTCTAATACCTTAACCGAGCACGAAGCCTTAACCGAGCAGCACTGCAAAAAGCTCTGCAACCGTTAGTGCCCCTGACCCCCGTTAACGAAATTATGATAACAGAGACGTAACAGGGGTGGATAATATTGATTTAATGTTAGTTTTTTGGTAGTATCTGGGGGCAACTAATGGCTGCCTCACTTTTCTTAAGTGGCAAACCTAAGTTGCCCGGAATATTGTTTTTAAAAACCTATCCCAAAACCTCCCGAGTGAGGCTTTGAACAGGCTTAACACTCGCATACACAAGATTGGTCGAACACTCTTGTATTTAGCAAATAAGAACCAATATATCGGCACGTTCCGTACATAACGGAACCGGAGACTAGTATTCGCACCATTTCGCATACATTGAGCCGCCAAGCCGACTCAAAGTCAAAGCGCACACTGCTCCCGCGTTCATTCGCTCGGGCTTTCAAGAAATCTCGTAAACGAATCATTCGTTATGGGTTGTTGGCTGCCAACTTTGCTCTTTTAGCATTGGTGATTGGCTTTGTGGTACAAAGTCCAGATTCGGGCGGCGCAGCCCGGCAAACAGCTCTGGCCAGCAACGACAGCCAAACCGTGAACCCCCTAGACCAACTGTCTTCGTCTGATATTGCTGTGCACTTGGCACGTATGACCAGCCTGCCAGAGTCCACGGCCGTCGTTAACCAAGCTGACACTATTAATGGTCAGCTGGCTTATAGTTCTGCCGACAACAAGGTAGTGGCCAAGCCACAGATTGTCAGCACCGCCTCTAAGTCGCGGTTTGATATCCAGCGGTATGTATCTGCTGCCGGCGACACCCTGACGGGCTTGTCTGCCAAATTTGGTGTGACCTCTGACAGTATTCGCTGGTCGAATGGCCTGAATAATAACAACATCCCTGGCGGCCGCGAACTCTTTATTCCACCAGTTAACGGTATTGTCTATACCGTAAAGCCGGGTGATACAGCCGAAAAACTGGCCTCTGACTTTAGCGCGAATAAAGAGGCTATTATTGCCTTTAACGACGCCGAGGTGTCTGGCCTGCCTATTGGCCAGCGGATTGTTGTTCCTGATGGTTCTAAAGCTACCGGAGGCATTAGCGGTGGCGGTACTAGCTATGGCGGCAGCGTGGCCTGGGGCGCAACGGCTATTTATGGCTTTAACGGCTACGACCGTGGCTGGTGTACCTGGTATGCGGCCAGCAGGGTGTCTGTGCCTGCCAACTGGGGCAATGCTAATACTTGGGACAACTATGCTGCTCGCAGCGGCTGGACGGTCAGTACGGTGCCACGGGTTGGTGCTGTTGCTCAGACCGATGCCGGTGGCTTGGGCCATGTGGGCGTAGTAGAAGCTGTTTCAGAGGATGGCACCATGATTAAATACTCTGATATGAATGGCCTCGCTGGCTGGGGCCGTGCAGGCTACAGCGACTGGGTCCCCGTCCGCTCCAAGTTCCAACGTTTTATTTATAGATAATCTGTCTGCTCGGGCTTGCACTATGCACCCAAACTGGCGGTTGGATAAACAAGACTAGCCAGAAAAGATTCTACCATCTGGCAGCTTGCGGAACTTGTCCTGTCTTTGTTATTGATTTCAAACGAAATACAGGACTGCACACAGTCC